>JBDSJK010000126.1:0-13035 GCA_039917535.1 Burkholderiales bacterium | reverse complement strand
AAGACGCGGTGGCGTTCACACCTCGCCTCTCTAAGAATCACACAGCATGAACTATGCCAACCTAGATAAACTAAAATATAATTAATAAGATCAATGTATTATGATCGTATCAGCGAACTGAGCGCGGTGCGGGTGCGCCCCAGAACAGAGCGTTCATTTGCAGATCAGCACCATTACTGTGCGGGCTGTTTGGTGCAACGTCTAGACATTTGAGGATACGAGTGCGTGGCTTCTGGCTCATTTTATTGCAGCAATGCAGGGATAAAATATCGCAACAGAGTAAAAAGTTACGGCGTGTCAGGAGGTGCGAGTTCTCGCCTTTCCCGTAGTCGAAGTCATGGGGTGGGCGAAAATCCCGCGGTTTTTACTATGCTCTTCATTGTTTATGTAAAGATCGACTATGGGTATAATTGTGCAACAATAATTCAAAAAGGAACTGCTTTTGAATATCGTCTGCCTTGATCTAGAAGGCGTGCTGGTGCCGGAAATTTGGATTGAGTTTGCCGAGCGTACCGGTATCGACGCGCTTCGTGCGACGACTCGTGACGTGCCGGATTACGATGTGCTGATGCTTCAACGGCTGCGCATACTGAGAGAGTATCGGCTTGGTTTGCCCGACATCCAAGCGGTGATTGCCAAGATGCAGCCTATGCAGGGTGCGAGAGAGTTTCTCGATTGGGTGCGTAGCGAATTTCAGTTGCTGATTTTGTCCGACACGTTCTACGAATTCGCCATGCCGTTGATGCGACAACTGGGTTATCCAACGTTAATATGTCATCGTTTAAGCACCGACGCATCAGGCTTTGTGAACCATTATCACCTGCGCCAAAAAGATCCAAAACGTAAAGCGGTGCAGGCGTTACACAGCCTGAACTATAAAGTCATCGCCGCTGGCGATTCCTACAACGACATGGGCATGTTAAGCGAGGCCGACGTGGGCTTTTTCTTTTGTCCGCCGGACAACATCATTGCCGAATTCCCGCAATTCAAAGTCACTCGTGATTACGACGCGCTAAAACACGCCATAGGTGGCGCACAACAAGGATTTTCATGAAGCGTTTATTCGTATCAGTCACGGCTTTGGTCGTGGGCCTTACCTCAACCCACTCTGTCTTCTCGGTCGAGGATCTGCCGCGTGCTTATGGTCCGTTTTCCCTAGGAATGACAGTAGGCGCGTTTAGTAAACTTACGGGTGCTCCCGTGTTCGGTGCTAAGACTGGCGATACCGTGAGCAGCCTCAAGGCAGAAAATCTGGAGAAATTTGTGCCTGCGAAAAATCGCGCACGCGAGCACAACGCGGGATTTGTTTTCGCGGGCAAAAACCCCGATAGCAAGCTGTACCAAATCGGCTATACACCAGATGAAACGAGTGTGGATGTAATCAAGTCGCAATACGCCCGCTTTGGCGCACCGCGTACCGTGAGACTTCCGGATACCGATCGTTCCGCGTTGGAATGGTGTCAAAAAGGCAAGACACGAATTCTCGTGGCGTACAAGAACGGCAGTATACGCGCCGCATCCGTAACCATCGAGGAGTTAGCGATCATGGGGCAAGCGTTAGCGGACGAAGGGCAAAGTACCGAGCGTGCGACCTGCGGCCAGTGGCCTTAGACGCAATGCGGTTCGGTGGTGCAGGTCACCGATCGGCTAGCACGTTATAATGGTCACCTTTGCAAAACTAAGACCGTAGCAGTCCCTTATGGCTATTACACCGAAAACATCGCAACAGATCGAGAAAATGCGCGTTGCGGGTCGGCTTGCTGCGGAAGTGTTGGATTTCATCACGCCTCACGTCAAGCCTGGCGTCTCCACCGGTGAGTTAGATCAGCTCTGCCACGATTACATGGTCAGCGTGCAGCAGACGATACCCGCGCCGCTGAATTACGCGC
Organism: Burkholderiales bacterium; assembly: GCA_039917535.1. Taxonomy (GTDB): domain Bacteria; phylum Pseudomonadota; class Gammaproteobacteria; order Burkholderiales; family JALYOK01; genus JBDSJK01. The sequence goes on along the minus strand of JBDSJK010000126.1, from coordinate 11,146 downwards.
CACCGGGTCATCAACCTTACCCTAAGTCGATTTGCACCTCGGTCAATCATCAGGTTTGTCATGGCGTTCCGGGTGACAAGGTGCTGAAGAATGGCGATATCGTCAATATCGACATTACTGTAATCAAAGATAGCTATCATGGCGATACTAGCCGTATGTTTTACGTCGGCGAGCCGTCGATTGCCGCACGGCGGCTGAGCGAAATCACCTTCGACTGCATGTGGCGTGGTATCAAGGCCGTTAAGCGCGGTGCGCATTTAGGCGACGTGGGCCACGCTATCCAGAACCATGCGGAAAAAAATGGCTACAGCGTGGTTCGCGAATTTTGCGGGCACGGCATTGGTAACAAATTCCACGAAGATCCGCAGGTCTTGCACTATGGCAAGCCCGGCACCGGCTTGGAGCTGGTTGAGGGGCTGATCTTTACCGTTGAACCGATGATCAACGCCGGTCGCCGCGATATCCGTCAACATAAGGACGGTTGGACCATCCTCACTGCAGACCATAGTCTGTCGGCACAGTGGGAGCACACGGTGTTAGTCACGGAGACTGGCTTCGAGGTACTCACGGTATCCGTCGGCACGCCACAAATGCCCAGCTAGCTGACTATGTCCGCAGAACCCGCTGCGCTTACACTCACGCAACGATTACCGACCGGTTGGCGCCAGCAGCTTAAGGCAGAGCGCTCGACGCTCAAAGACAAATTTCGCCTCCACGGTAATGTGCATGAGTTATTGCACGGGCACAGTCATTTGGTCGATCAAATCCTGCAAGCGATTTGGCACGCGGCGGAAATTTCGTCAGATTGCGCGCTAATCGCGGTCGGCGGCTATGGTAGGGGTGAATTGTTCCCGTTTTCAGATATTGATCTGCTGGTTCTGCATCAACATCAAGACCAGCGACACCAAGAGAAAATCGAGCAGTTGATTGGAACGCTGTGGGACGTGGGCATGGAAGTGGCCCATAGTGTGCGCACCGTTGCTGAATGTGCAGCCGAAAGCCTAAATGACATCACCGTGCAAACCACGTTACGTGAGGCGCGTTTACTGGCGGGCAGCCGAGCGACCTTTTCAAGCTTGCTCGAGGCGCTAGACGCGCAGCACGATATAAAACAGTTCTACGCCGCGAAGGTCGAAGAACAACGCAAGCGCCATTTGCGCTACAACGAAACCGCCTACAGCCTGGAGCCGAATCTGAAGGAGAGCCCAGGCGGCTTGCGCGATCTACAGAACATATTGTGGTTGGCTAATTCGGCCGGCCAAGGTAATAGTTGGTCGGCACTTGCGGATGTCGATCTGATCACTGCCCACGAAGCGCGACAAATCAAGCGGCACGAATTGTTCTTGAAAGAACTACGGGTGCGCTTGCACTATCTTGCCGAGCGTCGCGAAGATCGCCTGCTGTTCGATTTCCAAACGGCGCTTGCCGATGAGTTCGGGATAGAAGGTAAGAAACAGAAGCGGCCCAGTGAGATGCTCATGCAGCGCTATTATCAGACAGCGAAAGCGATCGGTTTCCTGAATACCATCATTCTGCATAACATTTCAGGTCGTATTCATCTACTTGCGCCGTTGATTGATTTGCCGGAGAGTCCGGACTTTCAAGTCCGCGCCGATGTGTTGCGGGTGCGCGATGAGACACTGTATCAAAGCAAGCCGGAAACGATCTTCGAAACCTTTCGCGTGCTGCAACGCCATCCGGAACTGATAGGTTTAAGCCCGACTACGCTGCGTGCGCTGTGGCGCGCCAAGGAGCGCATGGATGCTGGATTTCGCGGCAATCCTCTGCACCAATCGCAGTTCATCGATATTCTGCGTTCACCGCAACGGGTGACCGATGTGCTAAGGCGCATGAATCAATATGGCCTGCTCGGCCGCTATATTCCCGCGTTTGGCCGCATCGTCGGACAAATGCAGCATGACTTGTTTCATGTCTATACCGTTGATGAACACATCCTCAAAGTATTGCGCAATTTGCGCCGCTTTGCGCTGCCGCGTTTTGGCCATGAATTTCCGGTGTGTAGTGAGTTGATTGGGGGTTTTGAGCGGGTTGAAATCTTGTATGTGGCGGCGTTGTTTCACGATATTGCTAAGGGTCGGGGCGGCGATCACTCGGCGCTGGGCGCCGTCGATGCGCGGCGTTTTTGTAAGAGCCATGGGCTGTCGCGGGAAGACTGCGAGTTGGTGGCCTGGCTGGTGGAAAGTCATCTGGTGATGTCCGCCACTGCCCAGAAACAGGATCTGAGCGATCCTGAAGTGATTGATCAATTTGCCAAGCGGGTCGGCACCATGCGCCGTCTCACGGGGCTTTATCTGCTGACCGTTGCCGATATTCGCGGTACCAGTCCGAACGTGTGGAACGCGTGGAAAGGCAAACTACTTGAAGATTTATATCGCGTCACCAAACGTCGCTTGGAAGGATCGCGTATCAGCAACGCCGTGGATCTGGCGGCGAAGCGCGAGGATGCCTTACGTATAATCCGCCAGTATGCATTAACAAGTGATCCCGAAAAAGAACTTTGGGCCAAGCTCGACGATTCCTATTTTCGTCGCCATGAGGCGCAAGAAATCGCATGGCATACCCGCGTCATTCGCAATCGAACAAACAGCAGCGAAGCCATCGTTAAAGCACGCCTGAGCCCTGTGGGCGAGGGCGTGCAAGTGATGATTTATTCGCCGGACCGCGAAGCACTGTTTGCGCGCATTTGTGGATTTTTCGGGCGCCTTGGCTACAACATCATCGAAGCGAAAATCTATACTACGCTGCATGGTTACGCGTTAGATAGTTTTTATACCCTTGATAAAGCCAAGAAGGACAGCCACTACCGCGATTTGCTTAGCTATATCGAGCATGAGCTGCGCGAGACGTTAGCCAAAGGCACCGGGCTCACTGCGCCGGTGCGCGCCCGCGTATCACGGCAGGCGAAACATTTCCCCATTGCGCCGGAAGTGGATCTCAAGCCAGACGAGCGTGCCGGGCACCAAATTTTGTCCATAGTGACCGGTGATCGTCAGGGCTTGTTATACGGCATAGCTTATCTATTCGTGCGCCACGGGATCGCGTTGCATACTGCCAAGGTGAATACCCTCGGCGAGCGCGTGGAGGACGTGTTCATGATTTCCGGCGAAGCACTGTCTGACAGTGAACGATGTGGTGCTTTCCTCAGAGACATCGTCGAACAACTTTAGGACATATCCCCATGGAAATGATTGATCTGCGCTCCGATACCGTCACGCACCCAACGCCAGCAATGCGCCAAGCAATGGCAACCGCGCAAGTGGGCGATGACGTGTTTGGGGATGACCCAACCGTGAACGCATTGCAGGACTACGCCGCAGAGTTGCTTGGCAAAGAGGCTGCGCTGTTTGTTGCCAGCGGTACTCAGGGTAATGTCATCGCCTGCTTGACCCATTGTCAGCGCGGTGAGGAATTGATCGTCGGCAAAGAAGGCCACATTTTTCGCTGGGAAGTGGGTGCGGCTTCTGCGTTGGGCGGCATCGCCATGCACCAAGTGCCGGTGCAGGCCAACGGCGAGATTTTATTGGATGACATTGCGGCAGCGATCCGCAATAGCAGCGACGTGCATCATCCGATCACCAAGCTTGTGTGCTTGGAAAATACGCAGGGCGGCGTTGGCGGCGTGCCGCTGACGGATCGCTATGTTCAGAGCGTCGCGGACTTTTGTCACCAGCGCGACCTGAAATTGCACATAGACGGCGCGCGGTTATTCAACGCCGCAGCGGCAGTCGGCGTTGAGCCGATTGCGTTGGTTAAAGGCGCGGATTCCTTGCAAATTTGTTTGAGCAAAGGACTATGCGCACCGGCCGGATCACTGTTGCTAGGTACTCGCGACTTTATTGATCGTGCGCGCCGAGTGCGCAAAATGCTAGGTGGCGGCATGCGCCAAGCCGGTGTGCTGGCTGCCGCAGGGTTGATCGGCTTGCGCGATATGCGCCAACGCTTAGCCGAAGACCATAGCCACGCCGAGATGCTTGCACAAGGCTTGGCGCAGATTCGCGGTATCTTGGTACACCCCGTGAGTTGGCGCACCAACATGGTGTTTTTCTCAATTCCCGAGAATGTGGAATCGGCGCATTTCGTTAGCGCAATGAAGCACCACGGGATACTGCTTACCGGTGGCCCGAAATTTCGGGCAGTGACGCATTACTGGATTTCCAAAGACCGAGTTGAACGTATCATCAAAACGATTTCGAACTACATGGCGGAGCGTGCCTAGCGTTGCATCTGGCGTAGTTTTTTGGCTTTAATCGGCCATTAGGCTGAGTTAAGAATTATGTGGAGTGAAGCGGGAGGCGAGCAAGCATTCAGCAATGATTTGAGGGGAATGGCTTACTCGCCTGGTCTACATAATTACAGTGTTCTAAGGAACGCCAGCAACGCATCTGAAGCACGATAGCGAAGTGTCTTGCTGCGCGGTTCCTGAAGCCTAGCCAGCGCCTTATCCTTCATCGCCAAATCCGCTTCGACATACATGTGCGTGGTTGTTGGGTTCTCGTGACCGAGCCACAGCGCGATCAAGCTGATATCCACACTGGACTGCAACAGATGCATAGCTGTCGTATGCCGGATCGTATGGGGTGATACCTTGCGTTTCGCCAGTCCCAGATGTAGCGAGGTGGCCGACTGTACCGCCAAATCTAATCGTCGCGCCACGTTGGATCGCGACATCGCGTGACCCTGTTGATTGGGAAGTAAAGCGGAGTCGGCCGTGAGGTGGCCGTTCAATCGCAGCCAAGCGCGAACCACCCGTGCCGTCGATCGCCACAGCGGCACCGAACGTTGTTTGCGCCCTTTGCCGTGCAGATGTATACACGGTGCATCATCGATAACGACATCGGCTACTCCCGCTCGTTCACGCGAAACTTTGCGACAAAACCCGCAACCTGCGCTATGGTAAGTTCAGCGGCATGAAAGTGCCGGTCGATTCCACTGTCGATGGCTATTACCCGCGGGTGCCTATGCGTATTGGCGCGGGCAAGCGGCACACGTCGAATATGCTGTGGCGCCCGCCGTGCTGCAATAGCCAGGATCCCTTACTCTTGCATCAGGCCGCCAACCCTCATGCTCACGATCTTTGCGCTGCAGATCATTGTGCCACTGGGCCTAATATTGTGGCTTGCACTCACACCCGCAACGAATCGCCTTGCTCTCGTGACGCAAGTCGCCACCACGGTGATCGCGCTATTCACAACAGGATTGGCAGGCATTTGGTTGTTCCCATCGTGGTGGGCGCCGTGGTTGTACGCGGTGCTCTTCTTGTTGGCGCTCGTGATCGCATTGCGCCGCCGTCGCAATACCCCATGGTGGCGTTGGAGCCTGCCCATGGTTTTCTTGGCGGTCGGGAGCTACGTAGCCTTCGAGGCCGCCCACATGCTCGCAGCACGCTATCCCCCTGCCCTCCCGCAAGTTGATCTGGCCTTCCCGCTTGCGGGCGGCACGTTCGTCGTAGTGAATGGCGGCAACGATGTTCGCATCACCAATCACCAACAGACCATACATACGAGCGCGCCAAGGTTATTGGCATGACGCCGGCAATGCTTACGGCGGGGACCTTGTAGCAATCGACGGCTGGGGTATGCCAACCCGCCGAGCCGTCGATTTATCGGATTTTCGATATGCCCGTTTTGGCACCATGTCCCGCAGTGGTGGTAAAGGCAGTCGACGGCTTACCCGACATGACCGTGCACGAATACGATCGGGTCAACATGGCGGGCAACCACGTCATCCTTGCTTGCGGCGATGTGCATATTGTCATGGCGCATTTTAGACAAAGTAGCGTGAACGTGCATGTCGGCGATCCAACCCGGGGCAGAAGCAGATCGCCGAAGTCGGCAACTCAGGCGGCACCGATGAGCCGCACCTGCATATTCACGCGCAGCGGCCCGGCACAATTGAAGCGCCCTTTTCGGGTGATCCGCTGCCAGCGCGATTCGACGGGCGCTTTCTCGTTCGCGGGGACCGTGTATCAGTGAAGGCTGACAACCTTGTCGGCTAGATGGCCGATTTGATGATTATCTATGTCAGCACTCCGCGGTCGTCGCCGATCAAGTGTAGTCGCTGACTGGCACGCAGGAGCAGAACAGATTGCGATCACCGTAGGCGTTGTCGACGCGGCCCATGGGCGGCCAATATTTGTCATGGCTACTATTGCCTAGCACTGCTGCACCGATGTCGCGTGAGTATGGATGGCGCCACTCACCCATAAGCAGGCTTGCGGCGGTATGCGGCGCATGCTTGAGCGGGTTGTCGTCCTGCGGCCACTCGCCTTTCTCGATGCGGCGGACTTCTTCGCGAATGGCAATCATCGCGGCGAGGAAGCGGTCCAGTTCGTCCAGGGTTTCGCTCTCGGTGGGCTCCACCATCAAGGTGCCGGGAACCGGAAAGCTTAGGGTCGGCGCATGGAAGCCATAATCGATCAGGCGCTTGGCCACGTCCTCGGCTGTGACACCGCAAGCCTCCGTTATCGCCCGAAGGTCCAGAATGCATTCGTGTGCCACATGGCCGTTGGCGCTTGCATACAGCGTCGGATAGTGGTCCTTGAGACGTGTGCTGATATAGTTGGCCGACAGGATGGCGATCTCTGTGGCCTGCCGCAGGCCTTCCGCGCCCATCATGCGGCAGTACATCCAACTGATCGGCAACACGCCCGCATTGCCGAGCGGCGCGGCCGAAATGGCGCCCATGCGACTGGGCTCAGCCCGAACTGACTGCGCGGCCTCGAATGCGAAATGGCCCGGCAGGAATGGCACCAGATCTTCCACCACACATACCGGTCCCACGCCGGGGCCACCGCCGCCATGAGGGATGCAGAAGGTCTTGTGCAGGTTCAGATGGCTCACATCGCCGCCGAACTCGCCAGGCGCGGCCACGCCCACCAGGGCGTTCATGTTAGCGCCGTCTATGTAGACGCGACCGCCGTGCTGATGCACCAACGCGCAAAGTTCCTTTACCTGCACCTCGAACACACCGTGGGTGCTTGGGTAAGTGATCATCACGGCTGCCAGCTTGTCACTATGCTGCTGGCATTTGCCCTTGAGGTCGGCCAGGTCGACGTTGCCATTGGCATCGCAGACGGTCACCACCACCTGCATACCGGCCATCTGGGCGCTGGCCGGATTGGTGCCGTGTGCTGACGAAGGGATCAGGCAGATGTCGCGGTGGCCCTGGCCCTGCGCTTCATGCCAGGCCTTGATCGCCAGCAGGCCCGCGTACTCGCCTTGCGAACCGGCGTTGGGCTGCAGGCTGATGCCGGCATAGCCCGTGACTTGGCATAGCCAAGCACACAACTGCTTGTCGAGTTCGGCATAACCCTGCAACTGGTCGCGCGGGGCAAACGGGTGGACGTGCGCGAACTCGGGCCAGGTGATGGGGATCATCTCGCTGCTGGCGTTGAGCTTCATGGTGCAACTGCCCAGCGGGATCATGCTGCGGTCAAGTGCTAGGTCCTTATCACCCAGGCTGCGGATGTAGCGCAGCATGCCGGTCTCGCTGTGGTGCGTGTTGAACACCGGGTGGGCGAGGAAATCGCTGCTGCGGCGCAGTTCGGCCGGGATCAATGGCTCGATGCCTGTTTCGAAGCGCGCCCATATATCTGTTCCGTTTGAACTTGTCGAAGCTGGCCCTTCGATCGGCGCAGTGCGAGCAGGATCAAAGATGGGCCAGAGCAAGTCAATGTCTTCGCGCGTGGTGGTTTCATCAAGCGAAATGCCAAGGTAGCCTGCGAAGCTGTTGCGCAGATTGACCTTGGCCGCCTGCGCACGGCTGGCGATCATCTGCGTCTCAGCATCGGTCTTGATGGTGATGGTGTCGAAAGCACTCGGATTGGCCAGCGTGTAGCCCATGCCCTGCAGGCCTCTGGCGAGTATGGCCGTGTAACTGGCGACACGCTGGGCGATGCGCTTGAGGCCCTGAGGCCCGTGGTACACAGCGTACATGCTTGCGACCACGGCGGGCAGTACCTGCGCGGTACAGATATTCGAGGTAGCTTTCTCGCGCCGGATATGTTGCTCGCGCGTCTGCAACGCCAGGCGATAGGCCGGGTTGCCGTGGGCGTCGATGCTCACTCCCACTAGCCGGCCCGGCATGGAGCGCTTGAATTCGTCGCGGCAGGCCAAGTAGGCCGCGTGGGGACCGCCCGCGCCCATCGGCACGCCTAAGCGCTGCGTCGTGCCGACCACGACGTCAGCGCCCCATTCACCGGGTGGTGCAAGTAAGCACAGTGCAAGCAGGTCCGCGGCCACACAGAATGCGGCGTTGTTCGCATGTGCCAGCTCGACGTAGGGGCGCAGGTCGTGGATCATGCCGGTGGTAGACGGGTACTGGGCAAGCACGCCGAAGTAGTCGTGCTGCTTCATCAGCTCTGGCGCGAAACCCACCCGCACTTCGATACCCAGCGGTCGGGCACGGGTCTGCACCACTTCGATGGTTTGCGGATGGCAATCGCCGGCAACAATGAAGGTGTTGCTCCTGCTCTTGACGCTGCGTTTGGCCAGCGTCATCGCTTCGGCCGCCGCCGTGGCTTCGTCCAGCATGGAGGCGTTGGCGATGGGCATTTCGGTCAGGTCACTCACCATGGTCTGAAAGTTCAGCAGCGCTTCAAGGCGGCCCTGGGAAATCTCCGCCTGGTAAGGCGTGTAGGCGGTGTACCAAGCCGGATTCTCCAGGATGTTGCGCAGGATCACGCCGGGCGTGTGGGTTCCGTAATAACCTTGGCCTATGAAGCTCTTAAACACCTGGTTTTTGGCTGCAATGCCCTTGAGCTCGGCCAGTGCCGCCGCCTCGGTCACAGGCGCAGGCAGTTGCATCGGGTTCGCGCGGACGATCGAGCGCGGTAAAATGCTGTCCATTAGCCCACGACGGGAGTTTTTGCCGATGACCGACAGCATGTGCTGCTCGTCGGCAGCGTCGATGCCGATGTGGCGGGCCATGAATTCAGCGTTGTTCTCAAGCTCGACTAGCGGCTTGGTGGATTTCGTCAACATAGGGTTCCTCGAAAGGCAGTTCGCCCTGAACCTGTCGAAGGATTTCGACAAATCCAGCCCGAACGGAGATCAAGCGTTTTTGACAAGCTGAGCGTATTCCGGTTCGTCCATTAGCGCATCAAACTCGGCTGGGTCCTTGATCAGTATTTTGAAAAACCAACCGTTGCCCTGCGGATCGCTGTTGGCAATCGACGGGTCGGCACGCAGCGCTCCATTGACCTCCACCACCTCGCCGGCGATCGGCATGAAAACATCGGCGACGGCCTTGACCGACTCGACCACGCCGGTAACTTCGCCCTTGCTATAGCTGCGCCCGACTTCCGGCAGGTCGACATAAACCACGTCGCCCAGCGCATCCTGGGCGTGCAGCGTGATGCCTACCGTGGCGGATTCATCGCCTTCACGCTGGACCCATTCATGGTCCTGAGTGTATTTCGTCGTCATGTTTTTCTCCTGAGGTAATGTTTGAGTGTGGTATAGCGGGATCTCAGCCACGCCAGTAGCGGTTGGGCACGAAGGGCATGGGGCGTACTTCCATCGCCACCACCTTACCGCGCACGATGGCATTGACGCGGGTGCCGGGTGCCGAGAATTCCGTGGCCACATAGCCCATAGCCACCGGTTTGTCGATGCTGGGGCTCAGTAGGCCGCTGGTGACTGCGCCGATGCGCTTGCCGCCCGGATCATACAGTACCGAATGCTCGCGTACCGGAATCCGCTCCAGTGCAACAAGGCCCACACGTTTTCGCTGCGGGACACCCGCCCCACCTTGCAGTTGTGCCATCACTTTGTTGGCGCCGGGAAATCCGCCGGCACGGGCGCCACCGGGCCGACGCACTTTCTGTATGGCCCAAGTCAGTGCTGCGTCGACCGGCGTGGTGCCGGTGTCGATATCGTTGCCGTACAGGCACAGACCCGCCTCCAGCCGCAGTGAATTGCGCGCGCCCAGGCCGATGGGCTTGACCTCGGGTTGGGCCAGCACAGCGCGCGCCAACGCGTCGGCCTGCGATTCTTGAACCGAAATCTCGAAGCCATCTTCGCCGGTATACCCGCTGCGCGTGATGAACAGCTCGCTGCCTTGCCAGGGAAAATTGGCACCGGTCATGAACACCAGCTTTTCCACGCTGGGCACGAGGCGGGCAAGCGCGTCCACAGCCTTAGGACCCTGCAGCGCCAACAGGCCACGCTCGGCCATGGGAATAACGTGACATCGCGCGCCGATGCTCTCTTTGATATGGGCAATATCACCCGCTTTGCAGACACCGTTGACGATGACGAACAGATCGTCGCCACGGTTCCAGAATATCAGGTCGTCGATGATGCCGCCCGCGGCGTTGAGCAGCAGGCCGTAGCGCTGTTTGCCGACCGGGAGGTCGATCACATCGACCGGCATCAGAGTTTCAAACGCGGCCGCCGCGTCGCGCCCCACGAGTCGCAACTGGCCCATGTGAGACACGTCGAACAGTCCTGCCGCGTTGCGCGTGTGATGGTGCTCAGCCATCAAGCCCATGGGATACTGAACCGGCATGGAATAGCCGGCAAACGGTACTATGCGCGCGCCCAGCTCGACATGCAGTGCATGCAGCGGCGTCTTGAGAAGATTGTCGACTGAAGCGAGCGTAGCCATTCGATTTTCGGGGCAATCCATATTGCATGACTTCAGCGAAGAGGAAATTAACGTCGCTTTTTGTCAAACAGCAATGTATCGCGTGACCAGGTTAGTGGTCAAATATGCTTGTTGTTGGAAAGTCGGCGATAGAATGGGCTACGCGTCGCGCTTAGCCGCGTCATGGCATTGCCGCGCGTACCAGGCCACACCTAGATGGTTCGACACGTTGCCTATCGTGATCCCATCTGTGGCATCCACGGCACGCGCAAGCAATTTAGAGCGCCCTCAAGAACGCAACCAGGTCGGATTTCTCTTCATCGCTTAGTTCAACACTGAAGCGCGTGTTGCAAAAGTCCACGGCCTCATTCAGGTCCGCAGCGAAGCCATTGTGAAAATACGGTGCGCGTGCCGCTAGCCCGCGCAGAACAGGGCCCTTGAGGTTCTGTCGCAAACTTTGAAGCGTTGCCGAGAGCGAGTAAGCTGAGCGGCAACAAGCCACCGCTGCCGATATCAGGATCGATTTCAACGGCCGCCC
>JBDSJK010000125.1:0-5711 GCA_039917535.1 Burkholderiales bacterium | reverse complement strand
CCCGTTGGACGCGCGCTATTTGATGAATTGATGGCTGACCAGAACGGCGCCGGCTGGCGCATTCTTTTTCCATTTTCAGAACTGCTACGCGATTTAAAAACCCGCGTCGGTTGTGCCCACCAAGACGGAACGCCAAGCTGTTATCGCGTGGTGTTAATTCCCCTGGGGCGCTCCTTACAGCGTATGGCAGCGGCGCCGCAATTTTTTAAGTACCCTCGAGTCGTAATTGGATTTACCGGTGATTCAAATCATGTTAGCAAGCACAATATTCCCCTACTTAAAGATCGCCTCTATTTGGCTTATCAAGAGAAGGCAAACCTGATCGAAGTCATCAGCTACAACGAACAGGCGGGTCGCTTTGAGTTTCAGCTTGTTAAGAACTATGCCGCTGGCCAGACGCCTCAGATCTTTTATGCAAACCGTGCGGTGTGCGTGTCCTGCCACCAGAATCAAGCACCGATTTTTTCCCGCCAAGTATGGGACGAAACGAACGCCAATCCCAGCATCGTGCAGCGCCTGGCGGACGAACACCGTGATTTTTATAGCTTGCCCATCAAGATCGGCGTCGATGTACCCAACGCCATCGACGACGCCACGGATCGCGCTAACGTTCTTGCGGCTTACCAAACCTTATGGCGAGATGGTTGCGGGCCGATGATCGACATGGGTCGACGCTGCCGCGCTCAAGCGCTGCTCGCGGCACTGCAATACCGACTCACTTCGGAGCGAGGATTTCAGCAGGACTCGGTTCAGTTCGTCAAAGAATTTATTGTGCCGTTTGAGCTCAATTGGCGCGCACTGTGGCCGGAGGGGATCAAGATTCCCAATAATGACCTGCCTAACCGTGATCCGCTTCAGTCTGAGGATTCCGAGAAGTTAGCCTACGTTCCCGCGCGCTTTGAAGCATTGTTGCCGCGCGGCCATAAGGAAATTTGGCAGCTCGACACGGATCGCTATCGCTTGATCAAGGGCATCGGTGAATTTTTTTCTAATGCAGAGATTGAAGCAATTGCCAACAAACTGAGCATCAATGTCCCGTCCTCGAACGATCAACTGACCAACGCCACATGGAATTCCCATGGCTTTCAAACGCTGCGCGAAGCCGTCGCGCAACTCTCAGCCGTGCCAGTAAAGCAAAACATTTTCGATGCCCCAACTATTCAGCACGCAATCTTGCAGGATGCATTGTTTCGCCGGCTTGGTATCGTCGAAGCGAACGCGAGTCCCCCTGGCGATCACACCATTCCACCCGCATCCGTCGATGAACATCCCGCGGAAACCGTTGCGCGACTGCCTGGAGAACCAGCATTGATGACCTTCCACGCGTACTGTGGACGTTGTCACGCAAGTGGCGAACCTTTCCCACCGAATTTCCTGCAGGGTTCCAAGGATGAGGTTCAAGCAAAATTAAGACGTTGCGCCGATCGAATTTATTTTCGTCTCAGCATGTGGCGGCTCGCGGCGGAGCAGCGGCCAAAAACACCGATGCCGCCGGAAACCATGTTGCCGATAATCAATGAGCACGTTGCGACCTGGCAAAGCGGCACTGCGCTGTCGGGCATGCTCGCTAGCGTCGAACCTTGGCTGAGCACCGAGATGAAGGTCCCGCCCGAGCAATTGATCGGACGTAGCTATGAGCAGTTAAGAACCTGCGCAACAAACTAGCGAAATCATGGAGAGCTGCTATGGCTAAACTTCAAGAAGCCTATCCACCGGAGCCCTCGCGGGGACGCGATGGAAAGACAAAATGGTTACGGCGACTTTGGTTATGGTTTGCGTTTTCTCTTGCCGTACCGCTTGGGTTTGGTGTTTATGCCGCAGTGAGATTCCTGCCCGATCACGCGGTGGAATATACGACTGCTGAAGATCAATTCAAATATGGATCGACGGGTGGAGAACGCACGGTGGGCTTTCCTTATTGGATCTGGCAGGCACTGCCCCAGGTGTGCCGCCAATACTTGCCCGCAGGCATGCTTGCCCCGGAAGCCACGCCCTATGCGGCTTTCGGCATGGTGTATGAGGAAGGCAAAGATCTGCCCGTCGGTATTTCAAAGCGGCGCAACCTTGGCATTGACCGCGTGTTTCTCAACTGCGCAGCGTGTCACACGAGCACCGTGCGCGATACCCAGCTAAGTGCGCCCAAGATCTATGTGGGGATGCCAGCCCACACCCTCGACATGCTGGGTTTCCAAATGTTTTTTTTCAACTGCGCCGTTGCTCCCCAGTTCAGTTCAGCCTACATCGTGCCGGAAATACAGCGGCTGATGGAAAAGCGCGAGCAAAAATTAGGATTGCTCGATCGCTACGCCGTTTATCCCGTGGCGATTGCCATCATGCGCGAGCGGTTGCTCTCCCTGCGCCAGCGCTTTGCTTGGGCCAAGCGTGAACCCCTTTGGGGTCCGGGGCGTGTGGACACTTTTAATCCGGGCAAGGCCGGCTACTTCAATTTCCCCTTTGAAAAATTGACCGAGCAAGAAATCCAAGCACCCGCGGATTTTCCAGCGGTATGGAACCAACGCCAAAAAACCGGCATGAATCTGCACTGGGACGGCAACAACGGCGGCGTGGTGGAACGCAACAAGAATGCGGCTTTCGCCACGGGCGCCACGCCACCGACGATCGACCTTGCCTCGCTCGGTCGCGTCGAAAATTATTTGCTCGATGCGAAGCCACCGCCGTACCCGTATCCAATCGACAAAGTGAAAGCCGCTCAAGGTAGCCACGTTTACGCCGAATATTGCGCGGCCTGCCACGGCGTGAACGGCCAGGAATTCGCGCCCAAAGAAGGCTTGGGCAAAGTCGAATGCCTAAAGCCGGGCGCAGCGGAAGATATCATCTATGGCCCGCAGGTAGGCAAGATCACGCCCATTGCCGACATAGCGACGGACCGGCGCCGGTTGGATTCCTTCAGCTATGAACTGGCGGTGAACATGGGTACGCCCTACGCCGGCACAGCCTATCGTTTCTGTCATTACCGCAAGACCTTCGGCTACGCCAACATGCCGCTGGACGGGTTGTGGCTGCGCGCGCCGTATTTACACAACGGCTCGGTGCCTACGCTGCGCGATTTGCTCGAGACCAGTGATCATCGCCCGAAGGAGTTTTATCGTGGCTACGATGTGTTCGATGCGCAAAACGTTGGCTTCATCACCAGTGTGGCGGAGGAGGCCGGGCGCAAGTATTTCCGCTTCGACACCAGCATTCCGGGTAACGGCAATCAGGGACATGAGGGTAAGCTTTATGGCACGGGATTACCGGCGGATGAAAAAACTGCGCTGGTGGAGTATCTGAAAACCTTCTAGCGCGTAATCGCACTCTATAATTTTTGGAGTTAAGAATGGCGACGAATCAAAAATCCGGCTGGCGCTGGGGCAAGATAAAATTCTGGTCCCTTGTATTCGCGATCCTTGCCGGGATCGGCGGCTACATTGGCTGGGACCGTGGTTTCCGCGAGCATCCGCAAGAAGCGTGGATCAACGCCACGCCGGAAATGCGTTTCAAATACGGCTCCATCGGCGCCGAGCACGATGCGGGGATTCCCTACTGGATTTGGTATGTATTACCGCGCATGTTTCCGGAAAAGTTGCCCAAATCCGGCGGCTACGCGGGCCTCGGCGTGCCGTGGGAACAGGGTATGGAAGTGCCGGTTGGTTTTACCAAGAAAACCATCGGCTTTCCGCGCGTGGCCAACAATTGCGCCGGGTGCCACACGGCGACCTATCGCTCCAAACAGGATGAAATCCCCACTTTTGTCGTTGGCGGCCCGGTTCACACCGCCGATATCGAGAGTTTTTTCCGCTTCTTGATCGACTGCGCCAAGGACCCCCGTTTCAACGCCGACAATTTGATGCGCGAGATCAATATGGTTGCCGATCTCGACTTTATCGACAAAGGTCTGTACCGATTTTTCATCATCCCGATTTTGAAGCAGCGTTTACTAGAACGCGAAAAGCAATTCGCCTGGATTTATCGCAAGGATTTTCCCGACTGGGGCCGGGGCCGCGACGATGCGATGAATCTCACTAAATATTTCATGGTGAAACAACCAATGGACGATACCCTCGGCCCATCAGACATGCCGTCCATCTGGAATCTGCAAAAGTACAAATGGGACAAAGGACATCGGATGAATTTTGCCGGCGACAGCCACGACGCCTATTCCGTGCTTATGGACTCTGCGCTTGGACTGCTCGGCGCCGCGCCACACAATAAAGAGGAATTTCTCGGTCATGTGAAATGGCTGCATGAGTATCTAAGCGCGTTGCCACCGCCGAAATATCCTTTCTCGATCGATCTTGAAAAAGTGGCAAAAGGTAAAGTCGTGTTCGACGCGAATTGCGCTCGCTGTCACGCCGACAAGCGCACCGGCACAAGCGTGCCCATCGAAGAAATCGGTACTAGTCGCGATCGGCTGGAGAGTTGGAATAAACAAGCAGCTATCGTCGCGAATAAGGTCGTCAATGACATGGGCTTGGAGCGCCGTGGCTTGGTGGAAGAAACATTAACCGGCTATATCGCCGCCTTCCTGGACGGCATTTGGCTGCGCGCCCCTTACCTGCACAACGGCTCGGTGCCGACATTGCACGATCTGCTATTGCCGGTGGACCAGCGACCCAAAGTGTTCTATCGAGGTTATGATGTTTACGATCAGAAAAACGTCGGCTTTGTGACCACCGGCGCTGAAGCGGAGCGCATCGGCACCCAGCTCGACGTGAGCTTGAAGGGTAACGGCAATCAGGGACATGCTTTTGGTACTGAACTGGCGGAAGAACAAAAGGAAACGCTCATCGAGTACCTAAAAACTCTGTAGTACGAGGGCGACGATGAAACATTGGGCTTATTCGTTGGTGACGGCACTGCTGGTAATTTCCCTGGGCGGCGATGGTGGCTGCTGGGCGCAGGATTTGAGCTATCAAAAGCGGGGCAACCGCAACGAGGGGATTAAGGCGAAGCCGGTTTCGGGATTCGATATCGAACTCTTGGCGGCACAAGGCAGTTACGGCGATGAAACGGACAAGCTGGGAGAACGCTTTTACGCGCGATTCTATTTGGAGCGGCCGAGCCCCGTGTTTCTGACGGTCCGGGAATTGGACTACAAGTATTACTACTGGCTGGACAATATCGAACATAAAGGACGCTGGCAGGCGGGGTTTGACAATGTATTCGATTGGCCCACCAAGGATGTAGTGAGTCAACTTGGCAATTTAAGAATTAGCGATCTCGGCGTCGTCGCGCGATTGGATAGCCCGCAACCACGCGCGATCGAAAAAATCGCACCGGTGATTTTTTATCAATCCCAGACCCCGGCCAACATCGAGGGTTATCAGTTCGCTTTCAAGTTGCGCGAAGATGCGAAAGTCAAGGCTGTGGTGTACAAGGAAACAAGCGATGAAGGGATTGTCGTCCAGCCACTCGCGCCGCAGCGTGGCGGTCGGCCATTTTGGATCAAGTGGAATTTGTCGAACGCTACCGCGCCGGAAGGCGCCTATAAGTTGGTCGTCAGCGGATACTTGCTCAGCACGAATGATCCGCTGAATCAGGTTGTTCGCTTTTATCATCAACCGCGTTTGAAATAACGTTGGCGTATGCAAACTGAATTGCCTACGTTGCCCAGCAAAAAGTACGGCAACGCGTTCTATATTCTAGGACTGTTGGTCCTGCCCAGCGTGGTGATCGGTGCGGTGGCGCTAAGCTTGATGAACTGGCGTATT
>JBDSJK010000124.1:0-9280 GCA_039917535.1 Burkholderiales bacterium | reverse complement strand
GTGGCTGGTTGGGTGTGGTGATTCAAGAGGTGACCAAAGAGCACGCGGATTCCTTCGGATTACCCAAGCCACAAGGCGCATTGGTTAATAACGTTGAACGTAACGGGCCCGCGGAAAAGGCCGGACTCCAAGCCGGCGACGTGATTCTAAAATTCGACAGCAAGGATGTTAAATCGTCTTCAGATCTGCCGAAGCTGGTGGGCGGGGTCAAGCCCGGCAGCAAAGTCAACGTGCAGGTGTGGCGCAATAAAGCGGGCAAAGATATGGCCGTGATCGTCGGCGAGTTACCGCAGGACAAAGTGGCCGGGGCGCCGCCGTTTAAGCGAAGTAAGACTGAGCAATCCAACAAGCTGGGCCTAGCGCTCGCAGAGCTGAGCGCCGACCAACGCAAAGAGCTCAAAATCAGCGCTGGCGTGTTGGTGGAGGACGCCAAAGCAGGGGCTGCACGCGCCGGCCTGCAGGCAGGGGATATTATTCTCGCCATCAATAACAGTGAAGTTAAGTCGGTGGAGCAATTCAACCAAATTTTGAGCAAAATGGACACGAAAAAGAGTCTTGCCCTGCTGGTGAAGCGAGGTGAGACCACTCAGTACATCACCCTGAAGGAACAAGGCTAGTAGGCTGATGCAAAACTACTGCGCGTGACCATTTTGGGCCTGCAGTGCTTAATGTACTGCTCGTACACC
This sequence comes from Burkholderiales bacterium, assembly GCA_039917535.1. Classification (GTDB taxonomy): domain Bacteria; phylum Pseudomonadota; class Gammaproteobacteria; order Burkholderiales; family JALYOK01; genus JBDSJK01. Next base: position 8,594 of record JBDSJK010000124.1, on the reverse strand, counting down.
TGCGCTCCTCGAGCCAAAATGGCCACGTTCGCTAGGTTTTACATCAAACTGTTAACGCGAAAGTGCTTGCATTAACGCTTTACGGCCGCGAGCACTGCCATCTCTGTGATGAGATGAAAGATGCGCTGACCCCCCATGGTCTCGCGCATGGTTTTGTGCTGAGTGTCGTTGACGTCGATGGCGATACTACCCTGCAACAACGCTACGGCCATCTCGTGCCGGTGTTGGTGGACGGGGAGCAAGAAATTTGCCACTATCACCTCGATTGGGCGGCCCTTGATGCGTACTTAAGAAAAATACGGTAAAATATTGTATTGTCGGCCAAAAGGGGCATCTCGCGATGCCCTTTTTTGTACCGTTTCAAATCAAGTCCGCAGTGAAGAGATTATGAAGACTGGCACTACCAGCGCCCAGTTACGATGAAACACATTCGTAACTTTTCTATTATCGCCCACATCGACCACGGCAAATCGACCCTCGCGGACCGATTCATTCAGTTTTGCGGCGGGTTGTCCGAACGCGAAATGGAAGAACAGGTGCTCGATTCCATGGATTTGGAGCGCGAACGCGGCATCACCATCAAGGCGCAGACCGCGGCGTTGAGCTACAAATCGCGCAGCGGCCAGATCTATGCGCTGAACCTAATCGACACGCCGGGTCACGTGGATTTTTCCTACGAGGTGTCGCGTTCGTTGGCCGCGTGCGAGGGTGCATTGCTGGTTGTCGACGTCTCCCAGGGTGTCGAAGCGCAAACCGTCGCCAACTGCTACACCGCCATCGAACAAGGCGTCGAAGTGGTGCCCGTGCTGAACAAGATCGATTTACCGCAAGCCGATCCCGATCGCGTCATGGAGGAAATTGAGGACATAATCGGTATCAGCGCGTCGGATGCCGTGCGTGTGAGCGCCAAGACTGGCGAGGGGCTGACCGAGGTACTCGAGGCGGTCATCGCCCGAATCCCCGCGCCGCGCGGCGATCCTGACGCCCCGCTGAAGGCGCTGATTATCGATTCGTGGTTCGACAACTACGTCGGCGTGGTCATGTTGGTTCGAGTTGTGGACGGTGCACTTAAGCCCAAAGACAAGATCCGCCTCATGTTTACGCAGACCAGTTTCCTCTGTGAGCAAGTGGGTGTGTTTACGCCGAAATCGGTGCAACGCGCCCAGCTTTCTGCTGGTGAGGTAGGTTTCGTGATTGCGGGGATCCGCGAGCTGTCTGCCGCCCGTGTGGGTGACACCATCACATTGCTGGAACGCCCAGCCAGCGCGGCGCTGCCGGGCTTCAAAGAAATCAAATCGCAGGTGTTCGCCGGCCTTTACCCCGTGGAATCTAACGAATACGAAGGCTTGCGCGACGCGCTGGAAAAGCTCAAGCTCAACGACGCGTCGCTGCACTACGAGCCGGAAACGTCCCAGGCTCTGGGCTTCGGTTTTCGCTGCGGTTTCCTGGGCTTGTTGCACATGGAAATCGTGCAAGAGCGGCTTGAGCGCGAGTACGACATGGATCTCATCACCACCGCACCCACGGTCGTATACGAAGTATTGATGGCCGATGGCACTGTGATCGAAATCGAAAATCCATCGCGATTACCCGATGCGTCGAAAGTGGCCGAAGTTCGCGAACCCATCATCACGGCGACCATTATCTTGCCGCAAGAATATGTCGGTCCCGTGATCACGCTATGTACGCAAAAGCGCGGCGTGCAAAAGGATATGCACTATCTCGGCCGCCAGGTGATTTTGACCTATGAAATGCCGATGAACGAAGTGGTAATGGATTTTTTTGACAAGTTGAAGTCGGTGAGCCGCGGCTATGCTTCGCTGGACTATGAATTCAAAGAATTTCGCGCGGCGGATTTAGTGAAACTCGACATTCTGATCAACAGCGAGAAAGTCGACGCGCTGTCGATTATCGTGCACCGCGCCAGCTCTCAGTACAGGGGGCGCGATCTTGCATCGCGGATGCGCGGACTGATTCCTCGGCAAATGTTCGATGTCGCGATCCAGGCGGCGATCGGTTCCCATATCATTGCGCGAGAGACTATCAAGGCGTTGCGCAAGAACGTGTTGGCTAAGTGCTACGGTGGAGACATCTCGCGCAAACGCAAGTTGCTGGAGAAACAAAAAGCCGGTAAGAAGCGTATGAAGCAAGTGGGAAATGTTGAGATTCCGCAAGAAGCATTTCTTGCAATATTACAAGTTGGAGATTAGGTAATGGATTTGTCGGTTATTGCGATGTTTGCGTTAGTGGTTAGTTTTCCCCTGGTCGTGTGGGACGTGATCGCGAGCTTTCGCCAATCCGCTTCGATCACCATACAGCCCTACATGCAGGCAGCGTACCTTGCGCTGTTTGTCGCGGGTTTTTATTTATTGGTGAGTAAAAATATCCTCAATTTTGCCGCGGTGTTGCTGATATTTACAGTGATAACAGGCGCTATTTGGCTCTGGGATCTGCTGCGGAACAAGAAGAATTCTGCCGAAGTGACGGACACCCGTACTGAGCATAATGCAGAACCTGCCTGGCTGGAAATCGCCAAGAGTTTTTTCCCGGTTATTGCCATCGTTTTTATGGTGCGCTCTTTTTTGGTTGAGCCATTTAAGATCCCGTCAGGATCAATGATACCGACATTGTTGATCGGCGATTTCATTTTAGTCAACAAATTCACTTATGGCATCCGGCTACCCGTAGTTAACAAAAAAGTCGTCGACATTTCGGAGCCCCAGCGGGGCGATGTGATGGTATTTCGCTATCCCGAGGATACCTCGGTTGATTACATCAAGCGAATTGTCGGAATTCCCGGTGATAAAGTGATGTATAAGGGCAAGCGGCTTACTGTCAATGGACAGGTCGTGCCGACGGAAGATGCGGGCAATTACGTCGACACAGATGCACTAACCAGTCATCCGATGCAAATCGAGGACCTTGGCAGTCACATTCATAGGACCATACAGAACCCGATGGTGCCTTCGGTTAGCATGGGGAATGTGGGGGATTTTCCCTATAGGGAAAATTGCACCATTGCCGAGGATGGTTTCACCTGTACCGTGCCCGCCGGGCACTATTTCATGATGGGTGACAACCGGGACAATAGTAAAGACAGCCGCTACTGGGGATTTGTGCCGGATGAAAACATCGTCGGCAAAGCCTTCATGATTTGGTGGCATTTGGGGAAGTTTAGTCGCATCGGTCAATCGATCAACTAAGTGAATCGAGGCAATCGTGAAAAAACACCGTGGAATGGGAATATTGAGTATTATTTTCTTATTGGCGTTGTTTATTGGTGGCGCGATCGTTGGTATGAAAATGGTCCCAGCGTATCTGGAATATATCGCCATCAAGAAGGCATTTCGCAGCATGAGCGGGCAACTGGATGGCGCCAGCGTTAAGGACATCAAGACAAAGTTTGCAAACCACACAACTATCGACGACATCAGGAGTATCGGGCCCAACGACCTGGAAATTAGCAAAGAAGGCGGCAAAGTTGTGGTTAGCGCGGCCTATCAAGTCACGATTCCGCTTTTTGCTAACATCAGTCTGCTGCTGGATTTCAATCCGACCACTCAAGAACAATAGGCCGTGATCCGCGCCTAGATGCCCGATAATCGTATTCTGCAGGGCAAACTGAGCTATGACTTCAAGCAAGCGACGTTGCTGCGCGAGGCACTAACCCATCGTAGTCATAGCGTCCCCCACAACGAGCGGCTGGAATTTTTAGGCGACAGCGTGTTGAATTGCGTCGTTGCTCAGGAGCTTTACCGTCGCTACCCCCTGTTGTCCGAAGGCGAATTGAGCCGCTTGCGAGCGAGCCTGGTCAACAAAGATACCTTACACGAGGTTGCCCTGAATCTGCATCTTGGCGACGCTGTGTTATTGGGCGAGGGCGAACTTAAGAGCGGTGGGCATCGCCGTCCTTCGATCCTGGCCGATACGCTGGAAGCTTTAATTGGCGCGGTGTTTGTCGAGGGCGGATTCGAGAGTGCGACCGGCGTTGTAACCAAACTGTTTGCGCCGCAACTGCAACAGCTTGACCCCACCAGTATTGCTAAAGATCCCAAGACGCGCTTGCAGGAATATTTACAAGGCCGCAAAATCGCTACACCCAAATACGAAGTCTTAGAGGCTTTGGGCGAAGCCCATGAGCAAACCTTTCGCGTGGCGTGTCAAATTCCTAAATTAAACATTTCAACCACCGGTTCGGGTGCCAGTCGTAAGCTGGCCGAACAACAAGCGGCGGCGGCAGCGTATCAGCAAATCAGCCATGACTAATCCCGTCCATCGTTGTGGCACGATTGCGATTGTTGGTCGAGCAAATGCCGGTAAATCGACGCTGATGAATCATCTCATCGGTCAGAAAATCAGCATCACGTCGCGCAAAGCGCAAACGACGCGGCATAGCTTGTTAGGCATCGTCAATCAACCCGATGCGCAATATTTATTTCTCGATACGCCCGGCCTGCAAATACAGCACAAGAGCGCGCTACATCGCGCCATGAGCCGCAGCGTGACTGGAGCACTTGAACAGGCCGACGTGATTCTGTGGGTGCTGGACGGCTTGACGCTCGATGCGACCGAAGAGAAGCTGAAAAAATTGCTGCCGCCCGCGCGTCCCGTCGTGGTGGCGATTAACAAAGTGGATCGCCTCGACAACAAAGGTCAACTGCTGCCACAGCTCGCTAAGTTGGCAGAGTGGTATCCCTTTGCCGCGTTGGTTCCCGTATCCGCCAAGCACGGCACCGGCGTTGAGGATCTGCTCCAAGCGCTCAAGTTTCATCTGCCGGAGGCCGCTTCGATTTATCCCGAAGACGACATCACCGATCGCAGCGAGCGGTTTCTCGCCGCTGAGATTATTCGCGAAAAACTCATGCGTAGTTTGGGTGAAGAAATACCTTATTCTACCCACGTCTCTATCATTACATTTAGTCTGGAAGGCACGATGCGGCGCATCGAAGCCGAGATCGTCGTCGCTCGGCCCGGCCACAAAGCCGTCGTGATCGGCAAGTCCGGCGAAAAACTCAAGGCCATCGGCACCGCCGCCCGTGTCGACATGGAAAAGCTGTTTGATGGTAAGGTTTACCTAGGGCTGTGGGTAAAGGTCAAGCCGGATTGGTTTGACAATGGAAATTTGGTGCAGAGCTATGGATATGGCTAATTTAAGATTACGCCACTTGCCTGGAGAGCCAATACCAGCGTGGCTCCCAGGCAATGCATCGCCACGATCCAGTATTCATCGAGTTCCTGGCGTGATGATTATTTGCGTGCACACAGTTGATCGAGCATCGCAAACCTTATGAATCAATTTACTGAGGAACAAGCCACTCAGCAAAGCGAAACAGGCCTGCGCGCTTTCTTACTTCCTGCGCTCGCCTCGTGGTTACCTTGGCTTGCACTAGTCTTGCCGTTACTTTTTACCTACATCGATTGGCGTCTCGTGGCAGCCCAAGTGGCAAAGGCGGGTAACCTGCATTCGTTGCCGGTTGTAATTGATGGCGTTGTCCTGAGCGTGTTGTTGTTTGTCCTGGCCTGGTTCTCAACCGCCTGGCGGCTAAAAAGCTTTCAAGAGCTGCAACAGGTCAAAGATGAGTTGGAGCAGACCGAGGAGCGCTATCGTTCCGTGGTGAACGATGTCCAAGAAGTCATCTTTCAACTCGATCCCCAAGGCGCATGGACTTTTCTGAATTCTGCATGGCAAACACTGGCGGGCCACACCGTTGAAGAAACGCTGGGCAAAGGTTTTCTTGCCTATTTTCATCCCGATGATCGTGAGCAATGTCAGACGGCACTCAACGTGATTGCACAGGGTGGTGGCGAGCACTGCGAGCGGACGGCGCGCCTGGTGTCCAAAGACGGTCAATACCGCTGGGTGCGGATCAACATACGCCGCTCGCAAAGCGGCCAGGACGTGGATTATTGGGTGGCGGGAACCATCTTCGATATCAGCGCCAGAGTCCGCGCGGAGAAAGCCTTGCGTGAAACCCAGCAACGCTATGCGTTAGCGCTTGAAGCTGCAAGCGACGGCATGTGGTTCCACGATATGGTAAACGATCAGGTGTCGTTTTCTAATCACTGGAAAGAGGCGCTCGGTTACAGCGATGACGAAATGCAAAATAATGTAGAGACCTTGCTCAAGCTCATGCACCCAGGAGACATTGGCCGTTACAAAAAGGCGCTGCAAGCCCATCTGGAACGCCGCGTGCCGCTCTCTTTGGAAGTCCGCCTGCGGCCCAAGGAAGGCGACTACTGCTGGTTCAACCTGCGTACCCAGGCCGCCTGGGACGATCATGGTGTTGCCCTGCATATGGCCGGCGCCGCCACGGACATCAGCGCGCGCAAAGCCGCGGAAAGCGAGACCAAGCGGCTGAGCGAACAGCAAAGCCTGCTTGTGATTGATCTAAAACAGCAAAAAGAAGAACTGTCCAAATTACGCGAGATGGCGGATCTAATCCAGTCTTGCATGACTTTGCACGAGGCTTACCGCATTGTCGGTAGTTTTGCACAATCCCTATTCAGTGCCGAGTCCGGCGCGGTTTACATGTTGAATGCGTCGCGTAATCTTGCCGAAGCGACCACGAGCTGGGGAAAAATTCCTAGCGACGAAGAAGTCTTCCAGCCGGAAGATTGCTGGGCGTTGCGGCGCACTAAAGTGAACCTGGTCGATACGCAACAGAGTACCTTACAATGCGCTCACGTTCACGACAAAATCCAAGGCGGATATTTGTGCCTGCCGCTCTCGGCCCAGGGTGAAACCTTTGGTACCTTGCATCTGCGCGATACGGCCGTGACCGGCGCGCAGCGCTTGTCGAACCGCAGCAGTTTGATTGAGCTATTTGCCGAGCAAGTGGCCTTGGCGCTAGGCAACCTCAAGCTACGCGAAACGTTGCGCTTGCAGTCGATCCGCGATCCGCTAACCGGCTTGTTCAATCGCCGTTACCTTGAAGAAACCCTGGCGCGCGAAGAGCGCCGTGCCGTTCGTGCGCAAACATCCATTGGCATCATCGTGTTTGACGTGGATCACTTCAAGCGTTTCAACGACAGCTATGGCCATGACGCGGGTGACGCCGTATTGCGCGCGTTGGGCAGCCTATTGCAAACCCATGTACGCGACGGCGATATTGCCTGCCGTTACGGTGGTGAAGAATTTGTCATCGCCCTGCCGGGTGCATCTCTTGCGATCACGACCGAGCGCGCCGAGGCATTGCGCAAGCTAACGGAAAAATTACCGGCCCTGCTCTCGGGCCGTAGCCCCGGCGAAATCACTATTTCTCTGGGTGCCGCCGCTTACCCCGATCATGGCATGACGTGGCAGGAAGCCATCGGCGCCGCCGACAAGGCGTTATACAAAGCGAAACATGAAGGCCGCAATCGCGTCGTCGTTGCGGAGGTTCCCTAGCCGGCTGCTGAAAAAGTTAGGCCCGGCGAATGACTTGTCATTCTGAGCGGAGCAAAGAATCTGCTGTTCGCGGAGAATTAACCCATTGCAACAGCAGATTCTTCGTCGCGGAGTTTACCCATTAGCGCGGCGAAGGGCTCCTCAGAATGACATAAGCATTTTCAGTAAACTGTTAGAGTTGGATGGGGCTCCTGGCGTGGCGCTTAATCACAACACAAAGCGCAGCGATCAATAGAAGCGGCAGTGTGCTATCGCGGGTGCGACTATTGCCCACGGCACAACCGCCGCCGCCACCGCCCCCACTGGAATTAGTCACCGGCTCCTCAACAATGGTGATCGTGGCTTGTTGTTGCGCACCAAGCGCCGCGCCTTTCGGGTTCATTAGACGTATCGAGAATGTCTCATTGCCTTCCGCAACATTATCGGCGGTAATGGGAATGGTGATTACTTTTGCCGACGTGCCGCCGTCGGCGAAGATCAACGTACCGGTTCTGAGCGTGTAATCGCTGGTCGCTACGGCGCTAGAGTCGCTGGTCGCATAGTCGACACTGATTGTGCCGCGGGCGTTGGCGGTGCGGGTGACTTCCACATTGAGTGCACTGTCTTTCTCACCGACGCTGTAGCTAGCCGCGGCGAATGCCAGCAGCGGCATCGGGCCGGCCGCGGCGTCTGCGTGGGCGCTGGTGACGATGGTCACCGAGAATTGTGGACCCGCCGCAGAATCGACAATCGAAGTGTAGCCCGGAATTGGCATGCTAAAGCGGCCGTGAAATGAATTGTTCCAGTTGGACAGCCCGGCGGAACTCAGACCGTAGTTGAGGGGAAACGTGGCCGCCACGGTTGGAATCGAGGGAGCATTTTCTAGATGACCACTAGTTGTTCCGGCAAGTTCGTCATGTAAAAAGGAATTGGCATTTTCCCACCAAAGACTGCCCGGAAAATCTCGATCAACAAACGACACGACGCCAAGACCCTGGCCGCTGCCGGTCCAATTAATCGCGTTCACGACGTAGCCCAGCGCACCGTTCCAACGCAGCGGATCCGTTTGATTTGGTAGGCCCGTGTCGCTTCGCAACGCATGGAAATCACCGTCGGTGCCGCTTAGGTAAGTGCGCTCACCACGGGCCGCTTGGATCGCCGCCTTATTGTTCAGAATGCCGCTGTAGTTGGGCATCGCCAACGCGCCACCTGATGCTGCCTGGGTCCT
>JBDSJK010000123.1:0-3919 GCA_039917535.1 Burkholderiales bacterium | reverse complement strand
GCGTCGTACTCAAACAGCACCGCGCCGAGGATCGCCTACACACCCGTCTAATCGGCATCGGCGCCTTGCACATTGACTTCATCCAACAGTGTCGAAAGTATGGGATGAGCGCCAGCGACTATCCGTTGAATGCGGTCCGCAAGGGTCGTGGCGCCCTCGCCGCTTTCGTTAAAGCGCAAATGCTCAGCGGCTTTACCGAAGGCGCGCGCCGCCGGCGCCCAGCACTTCAAAGGACGGCCACGCCAAGACGGTTTGATGGCCCCACCACCCACTCGCCCGATGGAAGTGGTGGAATTCGACGCTCACCGCTTAGATCTGCGCCTCAAGATAGTTGTGCAGGATCCCTTGGGCTATGAACAAGCATTTGAAATCGAGCGCGTTTGGTTGTTAGTGATTCTGGATGTCTATTCTCGCGCCGTGCTGGGTTATCACATCACGCTTGCACCAGAATACAGCCGCTACGACGTGATCCGTACCATTGAGAAGACCTTAGCGCCCCACGCCAAAATGGTCTTTACCTTGCCCGGCGTGGGTTATGGATCCGACGGTGGATTTCCCTCGCAGCGCTTCATGGAATTGAGTTACGCCACCTGGCAATGGTTCAAGCTCGATAATGCCAAAGCCAATTTGGCCGAGGATACGGTGCAAGCACTGTGCGAATTCGTTGGCTGTTTTGTTAACGCCGGGGCGACCCATACGCCCGATGATCGGCCTTACATCGAACGGTTCTTTGGCACCCTCGCGCAAGGCTTCTCGGCCCGCTTACCCGGTTATGTCGGCAATGGACCGAAGGACCTACGCCGCGCCTTGAGCGTCACGAACGGCGATATCCGCTTGTTCCTATCCATCACGGAACTGGAACAGTTAATGGAAGCCAGCATGGCCAGCTATAACGCCACGCCGCATAGCGGATTGCACGGGCACACCCCGCTGGCGGTGGTAGAACAATCCCTGCGCGGTCGCGGTGCCGTGCTCAACTGGTTACCGGAACGTAAGCGCCGCGCCATGTACTTGATGCAAACGCCGAAACGCACCCGCGTGCGCAGCTATCTTGCCCAGGGCATCCGGCCCCACGTGACGTTTTATCAAGTGCGTTATACCAATGCCATATTGGCGGCCAGCGCTGTTTGGATCGGCAAAGAAATTCGCCTGTATTACAACAGCCAAGATCTGCGCACGGTGCGGGCCTTTCTCGCCGACGGAACGGAAATCGGCGTGTTAAAAGCTCAGGGTGCCTGGGGTGAATACCCCCATGACTTGGCCCTGCGCCGCGCCATTATGACAGCGACCGGACGCAAACGCTTTGGCCGTGTCCTCGAGGATTCTTTTCTCTCCGACTATGTGGAACACAAGCGCAAGGAAGCAAAGCGCTCGCGTCGGGCGGCGAGCGACATGGCGCGCACCCTGCGTGCGTTAGCGGACGCGCCGACAGCCACGAGTACGCTACCACCTCAGGTTCAAAACACTTCGGCACCTGCAGCGGCATCGGAAGGGGTAGTCACCACTCAGCCGCCGCAACCTCCGGCGCCACAACGGATCGAGCCAATCAAATTGCGTATCGGATCGGGTTATGTAAGTTGAACTATTCGAGGAAATGACCATGGCAGCACGAGAAACCGATACGCAATCTCAAACAGACAAGCAAGCAAGCGAGCCCATCATTATCCGGCCAGTTGCCAGGGACCTGCATCCCATCGAGACCGGCAATTACCGGGTCGCGACACCGGCAATCGAAGCTTTCCATGACTTGATTGCACGATGCCTGCGTTATCGCATTCCGGGTGCGCTCATCTACGGCGCCTCGCGCATCGGCAAGACCCGCGCCATAGAATACCTGCGTATGTTGCTTGCAGAAACTCAACCCAAGATCACCACCTATCACGCCCAGGCGGAACATAAACCCCGCCATGCGGAGGGCCCATTCTTCGCCAACTTACTGGAAGCCGTGGGCCACCCGGAGCCTGACAGAGGCAGCAACGCCAGCAAGCGCATCCGCCTCGTCAATAAGATGAAAGAAGCCTGCAGCAAGCATCACACCGGCACGATCGTATTATTCTGCGACGAAGCGCAACGCTATGATGAAAACGAATATGAGTGGTTGCGTGACGTCCACGATCATCTCGACCGTTTGCACATTAGTTTATTTACCATCCTGGTTGGCCAGGAAGAGTTGCTGTCGGTCAAGACCGCCTTCCAGAAAGCGCATAAGACCCAGATTGTGGCGCGGTTGATGGTCGAAGAATTGCCATTCTTTGGCATTCGTAACGCCCAAGATGTGGCGACCTGTTTGGATGGCTATGACACGACCCCCTTTCCGCGCGATACCGATTGGTCTTTTACTCGATATTACTTGCCGCAGGCATTTGCAGCGGGTTATCGCCTGGTCGATGACGCAATGGTGCTGTGGCGTAGCTTCGAGCAATTGCACCATAGTTGCGCCTTACCGATTGGCTTGGAAATTCCCATGGAATCGTTTACCCGAGCGGTGGAGATGGTGCTGAAGGATGGCGAGTCGCGAGACGGCACGGCTTACCGGCCAACGCAAGACGCTTGGCGTATCGCTGTGAAACGTTGCGGTTATGTCCAGTCGCGCCAGGCAACCAGCCAAACCCTGCTTTCAATTCCGCGCGCAGCGTAAGCACACCATGACATTGCGGATCATAGTGTTCGATGCTGCACGCTTGTCGCCAGCCCTGGGTTATGTATTTGATCCGCATTGGGTGAACCCCGATGAATCGATGGCGTCCATACTCTGGAAGTTTGCACGGCTAAACGCCATCGCCGGCCACGTCGTGGTCAGTCATGCCGCGAAACAGATCGTCGATCCGTACGAAGGCGTCGCATTTAATCACGATGAAATTCACCTCGATCGATTGATGACGACGCTGCAATTGCCGCGCAGTACCTTGCTGATTTCCTTGGGGCCACGTTCTGCTGCACGGCGCATGAGTCCGTATTTGCGTTGGTGCCGTAGTTGTTTGCTGCAGGGTTATCACTCGGTGGTGCATCAGTTCAATTGCGTTCGAACCTGCCCGATTCATCGTAAGCCAATAGAAATGCTGTGCCCTGCCTGTCAGCAACCGTCATTGTATCGGCTGCACGCACAGTTACTCGATGCGCCCTATCGCTGCGGTGAGTGTGGCGTGCGCTTTGCGGCGTACGTTCGGCGACAGAAACTTCCCTGGCGCTACTTCGCCCCAATCCGCCATATGCGCGTGACCCGCTTGACGTTTTAGTTTCGGAAATCTAAGGCTGATTATTTTTGGGGAAGTAATCGCACCAGATCGTGGCGTCTGATCCGAAAGCAATTAAGGTTTTGCATACTTGATGTGTTGCTTGACTGTCCAGTCGCGACGCCTTTTACCGGTCTCCCATGCCCGAGTTATCCACAAGCATCACTGTCGGTGTAGACATCATTATCGGTATTGGTAATGATTTTGGTAAGGGTTTGAATTGCCATGCAAAATGGTAAATCAGTTAAAGGAATCGTGTGTTGTCGACATTTTTATTGAGAAAATGTAGACAATATTATTGAGATCTACGGTTCAGGAGAGACAAAAAAACGCAGATCGTACACAGGGCGATTCGCCACACTGGGGTCATGGGTCTGTTTGCACCTGCCGTGGCGATAGGTCGGGTGAATGCCAACACGGTATCGTTAGAGATAAAGTAAACGTCCGGAATGAATGAGCAAGTTTGACTTCCTGGCCAGCTTTATGCAAATTTTATATCCGATACTGAGCGGCGTTTTTCGCTGCACGTCGTTCTCCACTAGAGAATCTCGAAGACTTCGTATCCCGCGCGCTCCGCTTGTCGCCAGCCCAGCCCTACCGCAACGATTCGGTTGAGCCATGCGTATTTCGGCGAAGATGTCTCGAAGTACGGTGTGCTGCGATGGTAGTACTCGGACGCATCGACG
>JBDSJK010000122.1:0-7812 GCA_039917535.1 Burkholderiales bacterium | reverse complement strand
AATGGCACGACGGCGCGTAACGTAAAAATTCACCTGGAAAGTGTCGCGGGAAAAACCGCTCCGTCTCGATGAACGATTTTTCTCGAAAACTGATTGCGTGGCAAAAACAGCACGGCCGCCACGGCCTGCCGTGGCAGGGCACGCGCGATGCTTATCGTATTTGGTTGTCGGAAATCATGTTGCAGCAGACCCAAGTCGCGACGGTGATTCCTTACTACGCACGCTTCCTGGCGCGGTTTCCGGCACTGACCGATCTCGCACCGGCCAGTGAGGACGAAGTGCTCGCATTGTGGAGCGGACTGGGCTACTACTCACGGGGCCGCAACTTGCTACGCGCGGCGGAGATCATGTCGGAACGATTCAACGGAGAATTTCCGCACCAGTTTGATGACATCCTCGCGCTACCCGGCGTCGGTCGCTCGACGGCGGCGGCCATCAGCGCCTTTGCCTTTGGCGAGCGGCGCGCCATTCTGGATGGCAATGTAAAGCGCGTGTTCGCGCGATATTTCGGCATTGCCGGTTTTCCCGGCGATAAGCGCGTCGAAACGAAGCTATGGCAACACGCTGAGCTTGCATTGCCGGACAACAATATTGAAACTTACACGCAAGCACTAATGGATTTGGGCGCGACGCTGTGCCTGCGCTCGAGACCGCTGTGCGCCGCTTGCCCGATCAGCGCGAGGTGTGTTGCTTATCGCCAACATCGCGTTCACGAGCTACCCTCGCCACGGCCGAAAAAAACTGTTCCCGAAAAATCCACGACCATGCTTATGGTACGGAATAAAGCCGAAGTGTTACTGGAAAAACGTCCGCAAACGGGCGTGTGGGCAGGTATGTGGTGTTTTCCAGAGTTGGCCGATGGCATAAGCCCGGAAAATTTTTGTCGTGCGCGTTATGGGTTGGAGATCGAAACGCTGCAGCCGTGGGACGTGCTCGAACACGGCTTCACCCATTTCAAACTGAGCATCACGCCGCGGCCCGTGGTTGTTCGCTCGCAGCGCACCCATGCCGGAGAGCCAAGCGTGGTGTGGCTCTCCGTGCAGGATGCCCTGGGAGCTGCTATTCCTAAGCCGGTGCGGGCATTGCTATTGAAAATGAAATAACGCGAACAACATGTCATTCTGAGATGCCTTTAGCCCCGGACTTGATCCGCGGGAAGAACCTGCTTTCTCGCTGAGTCAATCAACTGCAAAAAGCAGATTCTTCGTCGCTATGCTCCTCAAAATGACAAAAGTTAGTTTTTCAGCACCCCCACTAGGTTAAAATCCTGCTCATGCTAAAAAACGATACCTTCCTACGCGCGCTACGTCGCGAACCCACTGAATACACCCCCCTGTGGATCATGCGCCAAGCGGGGCGTTATTTGCCGGAATACAACGCCACGCGTAAACGTGCGGGGAATTTTCTTGCCCTATGCAAAACGCCCGAGTTCGCGACGGAGGTCACGCTGCAGCCGCTGGAGCGTTTCCCACTCGATGCCGCCATTATTTTTTCCGACATTTTGACTATTCCCGACGCAATGGGCCTCGGTCTTTATTTCGCCGAAGGCGAAGGCCCGAAGTTTGAACGGCCGTTGCGCGACGAAGCCAGTATCAAAGCGCTGCATGTGCCCGATCCCGAGGCACAGCTCGGTTATGTGATGGATGCGATCCGCCTCACGGTGCGCGAGCTTGGTGGCCGCGTGCCGTTGATCGGCTTTTCCGGCAGCCCCTACACGCTGGCCTGCTACATGATCGAAGGCGGTGGCTCCGATGATTTTCGCCACATCAAAACCATGCTCTACAATCGTCCGGACTTGCTGCATCACATCCTGGCGATCAACGCGCAATCGGTCACCGCTTATCTCAAAGCGCAAGCGAAAGCCGGCGCGCAAGCGTTGATGATTTTCGATACCTGGGGCGGCAGTTTGTCCCACGTGGCGTATCAAGAATTCTCACTACCTTATATGCAGCGCATCGTCGCCGCGTTGAAAAATGATCCTCTCAGCAAAGACACGCCCGTTATCCTGTTCACCAAAAACGGTGGCCTTTGGCTGGAAAGCATGGCAGCGACAGGCTGTGACGCGCTCGGCTTGGATTGGACGATCGATCTCGCCGCTGCCCGCCAACGGGTCGGCGAACAAGTGGCGCTACAAGGTAATTTGGACCCGATGACATTGTTCGCTGCGCCGCAGCAAATCCGTGCTGAGGTCGCCAAGGCGCTGGCGGGCTTTGGCAAAGGCCATGGCCACGTATTCAACCTGGGCCACGGCATTTCACAGCACACCCCGCCAGATCATGTGGCGGCGCTGGTCTCAGCGGTGCATGAGCTAAGCGCCGCTTACCACTAGGGTTTCCCGGGGTACGGGCATCGTGCTTATGCACAATTTTCATATTTGCGTCAAGATTGTGTCAAGGTTTTTGTTCACATGCCGCACATTTATTAAATAATTGATTCTATTCATTTTTTATTTCGCCGTTTTTTTGTGCAATCTAGCCTAAGTCACGGTTCTAAAGGGTTCTTGGGGGTGTTGGTACGAGATATGAACACACTTATCCACAGATAATGTGGGTAGTATTGGAATCACACATAGCTCAAGTCGGTTATGGGTTTTTCGAAGAATTTACTTTAATAACCCGCTCTAAATTCCCCATCTAAACCCAACTCATTGGCACCTCAATATCTCCATGTCTTTTGCGCAAATCGCACTCGACGTCCCGCTTAGCACAGTGTTTGATTACTTCGCGCCAGACGCAACAGCGGCGGACATCGGCTGCCGTGTGATTGTGCCGTTCGGCCGGAAAAAGCAGGTCGGTGTCCTGCTTGGAGTGGCCGATAAGACCGCCATTCCGTCAAAACAGATCAAATCCGTGCTGTCGATTGATCGCGATAGCCCGCGTTTGAGCGCAAGCGTGTTGAGCCTGCTCCACTTCGCGGCGGATTATTATCACCACCCCATCGGCCAGACGGTCTTTTCAGCGCTGCCGCCGGCCTATCGCGAACTGCTGCTACCCAAGCCACGGCAGTGGGAAAAGGTCTATCAACTCACCGCGTTAGGCCGGCAACAGGCGCATACCGCTATTGCTAAGCGTGCCGCCGCCCAGCATAAAATGCTTGCGTTGTTATCCGCCGCGCAACCCGTCACACTCGCTAGCCTGCGTGGGGCTTGCGCCACCGCGACAAAGTTGTTGCGCGACTGGGGTGAGTTACATTGGGTGGAAAGCAGCGACGCCCCACTCACCCCGAGCATCGCCGAAGCAAGCAAGCCCCCCACGCTCAATAGCGAGCAACAAGACTCGGTCGCCCAGATCAGCGCCGCCCTCGATCACTTTGGCTGCTGGTTGCTACAAGGGATCACCGGTAGCGGCAAGACAGAGGTGTATTTGCACATCGTTAAGCAAGCGCTATTGGAACATAAGCAAGTACTCATCCTCGTGCCGGAAATCAGCCTCACCCCACAGCTTGAAGCGCGCTTTTATGCCCGCTTTCCGAACGTGCCTATAGTCAGCTTGCATAGCGGGCTGGGCAGCAGCGAACGCTACCACGCCTGGCGCGGCGCAGCGGAAGGCCGCGTTGATATCGTGCTCGGCACGCGCTTGGCGGTGTTTACAGAATTGCCGAGGCTGGGATTGATTATCGTAGACGAAGAGCACGATGCGTCCTTCAAGCAGCAAGAAGGCCTGCGTTATTCCGCCCGCGATCTCGCGGTGTTTCGCGCTAGTGCCGCGAACGTGCCGGTGGTGCTCGGTTCCGCCACGCCGTCGCTGGAAAGCTTTGCCCACGGCCAGCGCGGCCACTATCGCCGCCTTGCCCTCAACCAGCGCGCCCATCAATCGGCTGTGTTACCGCAGGTTAAGCTGATCGACACGCGGGTGCACAAGGTCAAAGAAGGTTTCTCCGAGCCGCTGACAAGAGCCATCGCGGCGCGACTGGAACGCGGCGAGCAAAGCCTCATCTTCATCAATCGTCGTGGTTACGCGCCGGTGATCCATTGCCGCGCTTGCGGCTGGATGGCTGATTGTCCGCGCTGCTCCACGCGGCTGGTGTTTCATTTGAAACGCCGCCCGCTGCGCTGCCATTTGTGCGGCCACGTGGAAGCCGCGCCGGAACATTGCCCCACCTGCGGCAGCGTGGATTTGCGCCCCGTTGGCGAAGGCACTCAGCGTATTGAAGCGCTGTTGAACCAGCAATTTCCCGACGCCAGAATTCTGCGCATCGATCGCGACAGCATGGGCCACAAAGACGCATGGCAAAATAATTTAGCCGCCATCGCATCCGGCGCGGCAGACATTTTGGTCGGCACACAAATGCTCGCCAAAGGCCACGACTTTCCCAAGCTCACGCTGGTGGGCATAATCAACGTCGACAGCGGTTTATACAGCACTGACTTCCGCGCCGCCGAGCGCGCCTTTGCACTGGTATTGCAAGTGGCAGGCCGGGCCGGGCGCGCCGATCATCCCGGTGAAGTGCTCATCCAAACGGAATTTCCCGGCCACCCGTTATTTCGCGCGGCCGTGAGTCAGGATTACACCCGTTATGCGGAGATTCTGCTTCAAGAGAGGCAAGCTGCAGGATTCCCGCCTTATATGTATCAGGCGCTGTTGCGCGTCGAGGCCATTCAGGCCGATGCAGCGCAAGCTTTCACCGCGCGGGCCAAAGCCATTGCCGACGGATTAAGCAACGACATCACGGTTTATCTGCCGGTGGAGGCCAGCATCCACCGCATCGCCGGCAAAGCCCGCTACCAAATCACCGTGCAATCCGGAAAACGGGCCAGCCTGCAACATTTCTTGAGAACATGGCGGGCGGAACTCAGCGCAATAGCCGATCGCAAAGTGCGCTGGGCCATTGATGTCGATCCGATCGAAATCTAGCAGGCCGGGAAAGCAGGATGTGATGCCTGGAGAAGCCTATGGATACTGCCTATCAAGCCATATTCGCAGTAGCGATCAAGGGGATTTTCCGCACCGGAACACGCAGCAACTGAAGCTGCGCTTTCAAGTTGTAATCGTACAGCGCAACGCAATCGTCCAGCCATTCGCCCCACACCGTGCCTGCATCAGGCGCCGGCAATTGAACCGTGGCTTTGCTGTCGGGCCCGCTGGTGACGCAGGCAAGACCTTGCTTTTGCGCTAAATGCCGGATCGTGGCATTTTCCGCAAGAAAATGTACGAACAGACTGTTGAGACCAAGATTGCGTGCGTGAGTGATCGCCCGTTCAAGCAGCGCAGTGCCCACGCCCAGGCCCCGCGAGCCGCGCAGCACGCTGATGCCGAACTCGGCTGCCTTATCGGTGTGCGCTAAATGCGCAACGCCAACGAGCTGCAGCGCGTCGCCATACACACCAAACACGGCATCGTGCTCAAAATCCATTTTCTCCACGTAGTCGATTCTTCCGGCAACGTTCATCGCGTTACCGAAACGCAGATAAATATCTTCGGGGGGCAAGCTTTGAAAATGCTCGATCAGCGCGGCCCGTTCGCTACGGGAAAGTTGTTTCACCAATATTTTCATGGCATATTTTCCGGCTTAAGCCAAAAAAAGCGCAGCCTTTTTGGGGCTGCGTTTGCAATCTCCGCTGTCGCGGAGAGGAGGAGT
Source organism: Burkholderiales bacterium (assembly GCA_039917535.1). GTDB lineage: Bacteria > Pseudomonadota > Gammaproteobacteria > Burkholderiales > JALYOK01 > JBDSJK01. Next base: position 2,235 of record JBDSJK010000122.1, on the reverse strand, counting down.
CCTTTGTGGGGCATGGCCTACATCAAAACTAATTGGCGCCGCTGCCGCGGACAAATTTCCAACCTTCCGCGGTGTAGACAAAGATAAATCCGGTCGGGCCGTCCATGAAGGTCGTCATCGCAGCAGTGCGGATTGCTAGCGCGGCGCCATTCGCGGTTGCGATTTTTTCGACCCGCATTTCATCGGGCTTTGCCGTGACATTCTCTGCATGAGCCACCGTGACCGCGAGATCGGTAAAGGCAATAATGGCCACCACCGTCGGGACAATCCACTTAAGCAGCGTAGTGCGCCACAGGGCGTCGATTTGTTCCTCCGCGCCAGGCGGAATGAAGGGTTCGGGATGGAAATGTAATAGGCTCATTTGCTGCTCCTTTTTAATGCTGCACAACGATGCGGGAAAAACTGATTACCAACTCGCCGGCTAAGGTGAGCCAGCCCATGGGTGGCAAAAATATTGCGCCACAGCGGGCGGCGGGCCCGCCGGTAATCAAAATCAACTTCGGCAAGCTCTCGCTCGCTGCGGTCGGTGACCTTCAGGTGAGCATTCATTACATGCTTCCTTTCGGAAGATCGCGCGAAAACGCTACCCAGTTATAATGACTTTCTTGCCGGTCAATTTCCTTGAGACGGTATTCGAGGTCATGAATATCAGTGGATTTCGCTAGGTAAGCCTCGCGGCGTTGCCGATCGGTTTGCACGATGTTTGCCAACATATCTTTAAAAAAATTAGCGACGATTTTCATATTCGGTTCTTTCCATTCAACAATCAGGCAACATTTGCTGCGTTGCATGATTATTACGATAGGGTCTAAGCACAACAAGTTCCAATCATATGTTCTTATAGAGAGGATTTGCCTGAGTTATAGCTTGCATAACCTGTTGTTGCGTTGCACAATATTGCTGTGCCTAAAGGTATAAAGCCAAGGAAACCGCGATCGAAATTTATCAACTACGAACCTTCGCTGCTGTTGCGCAGCTTGGCCAGCTCACCCGCGCGGGCGAGGCGCTGCACGTCAGTCAGCCCGCCATCACGGCACAGATCAAAGCGCTGGAAGATGATCTCCAGGTGACATTGTTTGAGCGAACATCTACTGGCATGGTCCTGACCAAGGCTGGACAGCGTCTGCTTGCGCAAGCAGAAAAAGTCTTGGCCGCCGCCCAGGAACTGAAGAATCAGGCCAAGGCGCTGTCCGGTGAGGTGGTGGGAAGAGTCAGCCTCGGGACCGTGACTGACCCGGATTTCATTAAGCTTGGCGAGTTTCTTAACGCTATGGTCGAGCGCTTTCCCATGGTGGAAATAGAGTTGCACCAGCGGGTTTCCGGTGAGGCCCTCGAGGATGTGCGTGAGGGCACGTTGCAGGCAAGCTTCTATTTTGGCGAACTCACCCATCCCAGTGTGGCCGGGCTTGCGCTGCGCAAAATCGTCTATTGCGTCGCCGCGCCCGCTGCCTTGCGAGATCGCGTGGAACACGCCGACTGGGAACAGATCGCCATGCTACCGTGGGTGCTCGCACCCAGCTCCAGCACTCACAGTCACCTGCTACATGAGTTATTCCGCAACCAGGGCGCCGAGCCCAGCAAGGTGGTGGAAGCCGATCAGGAATCGCTGTTGAACAATCTCATCCTCTCCGGCGTGGGCCTGAGCCTAATGCGCGAGGACCAAGCCCTCGCCGCGCAAGCAAACGGCGACGTGATTATTTGGGGCAACACGCGACTGACAACCAAGTTGTGGTTTATTTACCCCACCGAGCAGAGTCATGACCCGGTTATAAGTGGCATTGTTGATGTGATCAGCGACATTTGGGAAACACGGCCGAATCGCGTTCGGCCCATAAAAAGCAACAAACCTAGTGTGGGGTAATTTGTAGGTTGGCGCTGAACGAAGTGAAACCCAACACGGGCTGATATTGTATAGTCGGATCACTCCTATCCGGTTAAAACTCGAATAGATTCAAAGGGTATTGGGTGGTGTCCTGTTCGGAAATGTAGTTGTTGCCGGCAAAGGCTTGCTGGATAGGCCTCTTCTCGAACAAGGTGAGTGACAAGATCGGTAGCCAGGGGTAGAGAGAGGCGTCGAGATTGAGACGCTTTTTGACGATAGCGACGAAGACATAGACCGACACGGCGATCCAGAGTGGCTGGCCTAGGGCCATTTGTGACTTCACTGCATTTTCTGACGTGTCGTAGAACTTCTTGATACGCAAAGGCTGTTTGATCCACTTGGGAAAGAGTTCC
>JBDSJK010000121.1:0-19083 GCA_039917535.1 Burkholderiales bacterium | reverse complement strand
ATAATCGAGCTTACCCGATGTAGGATGCATTAACGCAATATGAAATTCAGTCTGCTCGGGCCATCATTCATTTCCATGGAGAGCCGAATGAGTGTGACCACCCGACGGGAATTTCTTACTGCGTGTTCACTGTTAACCGCCGGCGCTTGGCTAGTGCGTTCGCAGTATGCGTCTTCGGAACCAAGCTCTGCAGGCCCCGTTGATCCAGCGCTGATCGAAGACTTGGTCGCCGCGAACCACATTCTCGCCAACGAAGGTGTTGTTGATGGTTATGGCCACGTCAGCGTGCGGCATGATAAGAGTCCCGATCGCTTTTTAATTTCTCGCTCCGTCGCGCCCGAATTAGTCAAAGCGGAGGACATGATAGAGCTTGATCTCGACGGTAATGCTGTTGACCTGCGTGGCCGCAAGCACTATCTCGAGCGTTTTATTCAGGCGAGATCTACACAGCCCGCCCGGACGTAAAGTCTATTGCCCACCATCATTCCGCGGTGGTGATCCCCTTCAGTATCACCAAGATTCTGCTGCGGCCTGTTTATCACATGGCGGCGTTCGTTGGCCAAGGCATACCCGTGTTCGAAATTCGCGAAGCGGGTGGCACCACTGACATGCTGGTGCGCTCGCCCGAGTTGAGCCGTGCGTTGGCCGTTACCTTGGGCGACAAGCCCGCCGCCCTCATGCGTGGACACGGCGCCGTGGTGGTCGGTAGCTCCATCTCCGAAGCCGTCGCGCGCAGTGTCTACCTGCAAATGAATGCGCGATTGCAGGCACAGGGCATGGCGCTGGGGGGTGAAATTACCTACTTGAACGCTGGAGAGGTCGAGAAACTCGGCGCACCTAATGGGTATGACCGGGCTTGGGAATTGTGGAAACGTAAAGCCATTGGGCGGTAATTTAGCAGGCTATTGAAAGTATCGTACGGCGGAAAAGCGATAGCGCTTTCCGCCGAATGTTAGCGATCGTTTGAGTGGCCTATGTCACGACTGATAGGACTTGATGAATCTCGGATGGGGCGCTATTTGTGACCGGTTGCTAGCCATAAGAAACGTTGCATAACGGCGGAAGGCGCTATCGCTTTTCCGCCCTAACGTGCTGAAACATTCTCTACGTTTTTTGCCCCTGCCCGGGGCCATATCCCGCGCTCTTCTCCGGCCACCCATTGCCACGAACCAATCCCACAAAAGGGGACAAGTATCCACGTGGGCTTGTGGCGCATGCGCTATTTTAATCCACGGATAGTTGACATGCAGTATTATTCATATTATTATTTTTACATGCGTAATATTGCTCATCATGCTTGACAACGAATTAGCCCAGCCAAGCGGCTCGGCGGCTACTCCGCTGAGCGAAGATTTATTCCTCGCGCAGTTGGGCGAGCGGGTGCGTGGCTGGCGTGCGCGGCGCGGTATGACGCGCAAGACGCTGGCGCTGCAGGCGGGGGTTTCGGAACGGCATCTTGCTCAGTTGGAGACGGGCAAGGGCAATGTCTCAGTCCTGCTGCTGCAACAAATCGCGTTGGCGCTGGACATTGAATTAGCCACACTGTTTCAAGAGAAAACGCAGCAGCACATTGAGTTGCAGTTGCTCAATCAGGTGCTGCAACGTCTGCCCGAAAACACACTGACGCAGGTGCGCAAACGGCTGACGCGGGAACACGGCAATCGGGAACAGGAACGCATGCAGCGCATCGCGCTGATCGGTCTGCGCGGTGCGGGTAAATCCACGCTCGGCGTGCGTCTCGCCAAGGAATTGAATGCGCCTTTCATCGAGCTGGATCGCGAGGTCGAGCGTTTGGCGGGAACCAATTTGAGCGAGCTATTTTTGCTCTACGGCCAGGCGGGTTATCGACGTTACGAGCGCCTTGCGTTGGAGCGCGTGTTGCAAGACCACGATCGGGCGGTCATCGCCACCGGCGGCACCATTGTGTCTGAAGCGGCCATCTTCGATCTTTTGCTTTCCACTTGCTACACCGTGTGGCTAAAGGCCGAACCGGAAGAGCACATGGCGCGCGTCGCGGCACAAGGTGACATGCGCCCCATGGAAGGCCACAAGGCCGCGATGGACGATCTCAAACAAATTCTGCGCGGCCGCAACGGGCTATACGCAAAGGCCGACGCCACGGTTGATACCAGTGGTTTGACTGTCGTCGCGAGCATGAAGCAACTGAAACTAGCAACTGTCGCCGCTAGTAATCCTTGATAAGGAACCCGACATGAACTCTCCTCTATCCACCGAATTGCTTGAGCCAAATGCGGCCATTTCTTTCGATGCACATCCGTCTACTTATCAGCATTGGCGGCTTTCCTTCGATGGCGCGATTGCGACCCTCGCCATGGACGTGAACGAGGAACGCGGCATACGACCCGGCTACCGGCTCAAGCTTAATTCCTACGATCTCGGCGTGGATATTGAATTGCACGACGCTTTGCAGCGCATCCGTTTTGAGCATCCCGAAGTGGCGACGGTTGTGATCACCAGCGCGAAGGATCGCATTTTTTGCTCCGGCGCGAACATCTACATGTTGGGGTTATCGTCACACGCCTGGAAAGTGAATTTCTGCAAATTCACCAATGAAACCCGCAATGGGATCGAAGATTCGAGCAGGCATTCGGGACTAAAATTTTTGGCGGCGGTGAACGGCGCATGCGCGGGCGGCGGCTACGAATTGGCGCTGGCGTGCGATGAAATTTTGATGATCGACGATCGCTCGACGACGGTGAGCTTGCCGGAAGTGCCGCTCCTCGGCGTGTTGCCGGGCACGGGCGGATTGACACGTCTCACGGACAAACGCAAAGTGCGGCGCGATCTGGCGGATATTTTTTGCACCACCAGCGAAGGCGTGCGCGCCGAGCGCGCCGAAGCGTGGCGCTTGATTGATCACCGCGCCAAACCGCAGCAATTTGTCGAAGCGGTCAAAGTACGCGCGCTGGAATTAGCCGAACAAAGTGATCGCCCGCGCGATGTGAAAGGCATCACACTCACGCCGCTCAATCGTCGCATTGACGCACTCGGCTATCACTACGATAGCGTCGATGTCGTCTTCAATCGCGAGCAACGCACCGCGACGATCACCGTTATCGCGCCGACTGAAATCGGCCCCGAAAATACAGATGACATCGTCGCGCTCGGCGCAAATTGGGGGCCGCTGAAAATGGCCCGCGAGCTGGACGATGCGATTCTGATGTTGCGAGGGAACGAGTTGGAGCTTGGCACGTGGCTGATCAAGACACAGGGCGGCTCACAGAGCATGTTGGCTGTAGACGCCCTATTGATAAGCCTCTCCGGGCATTGGTTTGTGAGAGAAACGCTAGGCATGCTGCGCAGAACCTTCGCGCGCTTGGAAGTGTCGTCACGCACTATTTTCGCGTTGATCGACCAAGATTCCTGTTTCGCTGGCACGCTGTTGGAGTTAGCGCTGGCGGCGGATCGCAGCTATATGTTGCACTTGCCCGACGACACCGGCAATGCGCCTAGCATTGTACTTTCTGAAATGAACTTCGGTCCGTTGCCTACGGTGCTTGGCAAGACGCGCCTCGCGGCGCGCTTCTACGATGAAGCACCCATGCTCAATGCCGTGAAGGCCAAGCTCGGCCAAGCGCTCAATGCAGATCAAGCGCTGGCGCTGGGACTCGTCACATTCACGCCGGACGATCTTGATTGGGATGACGAAATTCGCCTCGCGATCGAAGAACGCACCAGCCTCTCGCCCGACGCGCTCACCGGCATGGAGGCGAGTCTGCGTATGAACACGGCGGAGACCATGGAGACCCGCGTATTTGGCCGCTTGTCCGCATGGCAAAACTGGATTTTCATTCGGCCCAACGCGGTCGGCGAGGAGGGCGCGCTGAAGGTGTTTGGCAGCGGCAATAAAGCGCGTTTCAACTGGCAACGCATTTAGAAAGCTCTGATTGATTCCGATCTCGTCGCAATACTGCGTTGCTCGGGAAAAATAGCTCCTTACATATCATTAATATGCTGCGTCGCAATTTTTCCCTCGTGCCTTGTCTTGCTTAGAACTCGAAATCAATCAGAGCTTTCTTAAACCTTGGAGATATCATGGCCATAAACTACAGCGAACGCATCCCCAATAACGTCAACCTCTCCGACAACAAAACACTGCAGCGCGCGCTGGAACATTGGCAACCGCGCTTTCTCGATTGGTGGGGCGAAATGGGGCCGGATAATTCCAAGAATCTGGACGTGTATTTGCGCACGGCGGTGAGCGTTGAGCCCAACGGCTGGGCGCAGTTTGGCCACGTGCGCATGCCGGAATATCGCTGGGGAATTTTTCTGAATCCGCTACAGGAGGACAGAAAAATATTGTTCGGCGCACACAAAGGTGAAAGCGCGTGGCAGGAAGTGCCGGGCGAATACCGCAGCAATTTGCGGCGCATTATCGTCACACAAGGAGACACGGAACCCGCGTCTGTTGAGCAACAACGCCGCCTCGGCCTCACCTGCCCGTCGCTGTACGATCTGCGCAATTTGTTCCAAATCAACTGTGAAGAAGGCCGCCACCTTTGGGCCATGGTTTATCTACTTCATGCCTACTTCGGCCGTGACGGCCGCGAGGAAGCGGAAGCCCTGCTGGCGCGGCGCTCGGGGGCCGAGGACAACCCGCGCATACTCGGTGCCTTCAACGAAGAAACCCCCGATTGGTTATCGTTTTTCATGTTCACTTTCTTCACGGATCGTGATGGCAAGTTTCAGCTTTCCGCGCTCACGGAATCAGCCTTTGATCCGCTGGCGCGCACGACTAAATTCATGCTGAAGGAAGAAGCGCACCACATGTACGTGGGTACGACGGGCATCACGCGCATTCTTGAGCGTACCTGCGAGGTCATGAAACAATACAAGACCGATGATCCGATCGCGATGCGCAATCACGGCGTGATCGATTTGCCGACCATGCAACGCTATTTGAATTTTCACTTCAGCGTCACATTGGATCTATTCGGTGCGGACGTGTCGTCGAATGCGGCGAATTTTTTCACCACGGGACTCAAGGGCCGTTTCGATGAGCATTTGATTAACGACGATCATCAGCTCAAAGACAGCGAATATGCAGTGATGGAGCTAGCCAATGGCCAGGTCGGTGAACGACATGTCGCGGCGGTCACCGCGCTCAACGAACGGCTACGCGATGACTACATCAGCGACACCGTCGCCGGTGTGGCGCGCTGGAATCGGGTCATGGAAAAACACGGCATCGATTTCGAGCTGACTGTGCCCCATAAAGCCTTCAACCGGCAGATTGGTTCCACCGCTAGCGCGCGCGTCAGCCCCAGCGGAAAAGTCATCGACGAAGCGACATGGCAAGCCAACGTCGGCAACTGGCTACCGACCGACAGTGACCGCGCGTACATCCGTTCGCTGATGGGCCGCGTCACCGCGCCCGGCCAATACGCAAACTGGATCGCGCCCCCGGATCGCGGCATCAATAATCAAGCGACGGATTTTGAGTACGTGCGGTTTAACTAGAGACTCGCGCTTATGCACAACGGGCGTATCGCTGGATTATTTTTCTTGCGTGATGCCGTCTCGGATTCTGTTCACGACATACCTGGAGAGGCAAGCGGGCTGTGGCACTCCACGCAGCCCCTGCCCGGCGCCGCACGGTTATTGCCTCGTGGCTGTACCTACTTCAAGAATTGAAGGAGCCGAACGCGAGTTAATTTCCGAGTAAAACAAGGTCTGCAGGCCTGGATCTTTGTCCTTGTATCTTGGCGCGGTTTATTTTTTATTCTTAACCAACACTACGCGCGATCCCGCGAGGCGGTCATGCAAAAATTGTTTCTCATAGTCGAACAATGCCCACCAAATCGTGATGCCGCCGAACAAAAACCCAAGCAGCGCCCGCGCAAACCGTTGCAGCGCTTGCGGCACGCTGAGCAACTGACCTGCTTCGGTTTCAATGCGCAGCCGCCAAGTTTTCATCGCCAGGGTCTGGCCGCCCTTACACCAAAACCATACAAAATAGCTTGCCACAATCAGAAGCAAAAAAATCTGCAAAACGGGGCGCAGCGCGGGATGTTGTGGATAGTTGGTCGCGTAGATAAACAGGAAGCCCGCGATGAACAGAACCGCAGCGAGCAATAGCGCCTCGTAAAACATGCACATTAAACGACGCACGAGGGTCGGGTATTGAAGCGGTGAATTCATAGAGCACGCCGCGCTCGGCGCTGTTTTGCCAAGCGGGCTGGGGACACAAGGATTGTTATTTAGGCGCGTCTTGAGCGCGCAACTTTTCTTTCAGCTTTTCGCGCTGCTCCGGTGGTAGGTTCTTGAGCTTGTCGTAATTCTCACGAGCAGCTTTGCGGGCAGCGGGATCGAGCTTGCTCCACTCGGGCAGGCGGGCGCGGAAATTTTCCTGCTCGGCAGGCGTCATTTTTGGATAATGCTGAGCGGCGTCAAGAAGATGGGCTTTTAAGGCTTGGGGCAAACCGTCCCACTGGCTGGCCAAGGGCGCCAGAACAGACTGTTGCTGCCCGTTTAGGGCATTCCAGGCTTGGGCGTGGGCGCTACTTGCCCAAATCAGGCCCAAGCCGGCGAGAATTACTGCGAGTTGTTTTTTAGCCATGCGTCAAAGTCTTGATGGGTAAAGGCATTAAGGGGCAGATCGCTGGCGAGAATTTCCGCGTCGATCGGCGATTTGTCCGCTTGCTCTTCACCTTGCCAGAAGTTGAGCGCCGCCGCAAGGGCCAACACAACGGCCAACCCACCCCAGGCCAAGCGCGGGTGTTGGGAAAAATACCCGCCTGGCCTTTCTCCCGAGTTTAAGCCCCCCACCGTAGCCAGCACTGGCTGCTCGACCCGATAGGCCGCCAACGCCCGCTCGCGCGCCGCTTTGAGACGCGCCGTTGCGACGTGATCTAGATTGTTGGTTCCGAAATTAAGTTGCTGCGCAACTTTTTTGGCGAATTCCAGCTCGTTCATAATGTGACACCTTTTGCTTTCAACGACGTAGCCAGGGCCTGTACTGCGCGCGAACAATGGGTTTTAACACTTCCTTGGGAACAACCCATCGCCGCAGCCGTTTCAGCCACGTCAAACTCTTCCCAATAACGCAGCAGGAAGGCTTCTCGTTGACGGGCGGGCAGCTTTTGAATAGCGCTTTCAATCATGCCAAGCACCTGTTTTTGCTCTAATTGCGCTACAGGCGTTTCGGCGATGTTGCCTACGTAGTCTACCTCAAGTGTCTCCAGTGGGTCACGATCTTCGTCATCTTCGTTATTCTTACCGGTGAGGCTGGAAAATAAGGTCATCCAGGTGGAGCGCACCTTCTGGCGGCGAAAAAAATCCCGCGTCGCGTTCTGCAAAATGCGCTGAAACAACAGCGGCAACTCGGCGATAGGCTTATCGCTGTATTTCTCGGTGAGCTTAAGCATCGCGTCCTGCACCACGTCGAGCGCGACTTCTGGGTCACGAACGGCGAATAGCGCCTGTTTGTAAGCGCGCCGCTCAACGGCTGCAAGAAAATTCGTGATCTCCTGGTGGGTTGCCAGAAAACTCCCCTAATGGTTGATTGAAATTGTTCACTCGGCATTTCAGCGCCAGACCGAATGACACTACAGCGCAATGTTAGCAATACTAAGGTTTTTTGCCGAGTTTTCAAAGGAGTTACGCCATCGGCATCCTTGACCAAAATCGCGCTAAACGTTAATGTATCTGATTCTGCTAAAATAATTTCTATCAAAATGCAGCTCTCCGGTGCTGAAATAACCATTCGCTGTCTCCAGGAAGAAGGCATTGACTACGTCTTTGGCTACCCTGGCGGCGCAGTTTTGTACATTTACGACGAGCTCTTCAAGCAAGATAAAGTCAAACATATTTTGGTGCGCCACGAGCAAGCGGCCGTGCATGCCGCGGACGGTTACTCGCGCGCGACCGGGCGCGTCGGCGTGGCGTTGGTAACCAGCGGCCCCGGCGTAACCAACGCGGTGACCGGCATTGCCACGGCGTTTATGGATTCGGTGCCGATGGTCATCGTGACGGGCCAAGTGCCAACCCATGCTATCGGCTTGGATGCCTTCCAAGAAGTCGACACCGTCGGCATCACGCGACCCTGCGTGAAGCACAATTTTCTTGTGAAAGATGTTAAAGACCTTGCCGAGACGATGAAAAAGGCATTCTACATCGCGGCGACGGGTCGTCCCGGCCCGGTGTTGGTGGACATTCCCAAAGACGTCAGCGCGCACACTTGCGAGTACGAATATCCTAAGTCCGTGAGCATGCGTTCCTACAACCCCGTCACCAAAGGGCACCCCGGTCAGATCAAAAAAGCCGTGCATATGTTGCTTGAGGCCAAGCGCCCGATGATCTACACCGGCGGCGGCGTAGTGCTCGGCGATGCGTCGCCACAATTGATCGAATTAGTGAGATTGCTTGGTTTTCCCTGCACTAATACGCTGATGGGGCTGGGCGGCTACCCCTCGCCAGATCCGCAGTTTTTGGGCATGTTGGGGATGCACGGCACCTACGAAGCCAACATGGCGATGCAACACAGCGATGTGTTGCTTGCCGTTGGCGCGCGCTTCGATGATCGCGTGATCGGCAATCCTAAGCATTTCCATGTAGAGGGCCGGCGCATTATTCACATCGATATCGATCCGTCATCCATCTCTAAGCGGGTGAAAGTCGATGTGCCGATTGTGGGCAACATCAAGGACGTGCTCGAAGAACTGATCAAACAGCTCCACGCGGCGAAAAGCAAACCCGACAGCGCGGCGCTTAAGGCTTGGTGGACGCAGATTGAGTTGTGGAGATCCCGAGATTGCCTGAAATATGATCGCGCCGCGACGATCATCAAGCCGCAGTACGTGGTGGATAAACTCTACGAAGTAACCAACGGCGAGGCCATTGTGAGTTCCGATGTGGGACAGCACCAAATGTGGGCGGCGCAGTTTTATCGCTTCAATAAGCCGCGCCGCTGGCTCAACTCCGGCGGCCTTGGCACGATGGGTGTTGGTTTACCCTATGCGATGGGCGCCAAGTTCGCCTTTCCGGATCGGGATGTGGCCTGCGTAACGGGCGAGGCCAGCATCCAGATGAATATCCAGGAACTGTCCACCTGTAAGCAATACCATCTGCCGGTCAAGATTGTGAACCTCAATAATCGCTACCTCGGCATGGTGCGCCAGTGGCAGGAATTCATGCACGGCAATCGGCATTCCGAGTCGTACATGGACGCGTTGCCGGACTTCGTCAAGCTCGCCGAAAGCTATGGCCACGTCGGGATGTATATCGATAAGCCTGCAGACGTGGAAGGTGCATTGCGCGAAGCCTTCAAGCTTAAGGACAGACTGGTTTTTATGGATTTCATCACCGATCAAACCGAGAACGTATATCCCATGGTGTTAGGTGGCAAAGGGCTCACGGAAATGATCCTGTCGTCGGAAGATCTATAGCCCGATAGCAGGACGCACGTCGCCATATCATTACAAAGATCAAGCTTAAAATTCTATGCGCCACATACTGTCACTTCTGCTGGAAAATGAATCCGGTGCCTTGTCCCGTGTTGCGGGGCTGTTTTCGGCGCGCGGCTATAACATCGAATCCTTGACCGTAGCGCCGACGGAAGATCCGACTCTGTCGCGGATGACCATCGTAACCACCGGTTCCGATGAAGTCGTCGAGCAAATTACTAAACAGGTCAACAAACTCATCGATGTGGTGAAGGTGTTCGACCTAAACGAAGGCCGTCACATCGAGCGTGAACTAATGCTCATCAAGCTGCGCGCAGAGGGCAAAGAGCGCGAAGAAATCAAGCGCACGACCGATATTTTCCGTGGCAGGATTATCGACGTCACGGAAAAAACCTATACCCTAGAACTGACCGGCACCGGTGAAAAGCTCGATGCATTTATTGAAGCCATCGACCGCAACCTAATACTCGAAACCGTGCGTACCGGCGCCTGCGGCGTGGGTCGAGGCGAATGGGTGATGAAGACTTGATGCGTAGATGAATGGCGAGCTTGCCCTCGCACGGCTGTATCTCTCACTTTTCACTTTTCACTTTTTACTTGTTACCCCTTGAAGGAAATCCATGAAAGTTTATTACGATAAAGATGCCGATCTATCGTTGATCAAAGGCAAAAAAGTAACCATCATCGGTTACGGCTCACAAGGTCACGCCCACGCGCTGAACCTGCACGAATCTGGCGTCAAGGTAACGGTTGGTTTGCGCAAAGGCGGCGTGAGTTGGGACAAAGCCAAGAAAGCGGGTTTGAAAGTTGCAGAGGTTGATGACGCGGTCAAGGGTGCCGACTTCGTCATGATGCTGTTGCCCGACGAAAACATCGCTGAGGTTTACAAAAACAACGTGGCACCCAACATCAAGAAGGGCGCGGCGCTTGCCTTTGCCCACGGCTTCAACATTCACTACGGCCAAGTCGTGCCGCGCGCGGACATTGACGTGGTGATGATCGCACCCAAGGCGCCTGGCCACACGGTGCGTTCGACTTACAGCCAAGGTGGCGGCACGCCGTGCTTGATCGCGATCGCACAAAACGTCACCAAGAAAGCTCGAGATATGGCGCTGTCCTACGCGGCGGCGATCGGCGGTGCCCGTGCCGGGGTTATCGAAACCAGCTTTAAGGAAGAAACCGAGACCGATCTATTCGGTGAGCAAGCCGTGCTGTGCGGCGGCTGTGTCGAGTTGATCAAGGCCGGTTACGAGACCCTGGTCGAGGCGGGTTATGCGCCTGAGATGGCGTATTTCGAGTGCTTGCACGAGTTGAAGCTCATCGTGGATTTGATCTACGAAGGCGGCATCGCCAATATGAATTACTCGATTTCCAACAACGCGGAATACGGCGAATATGTGATCGGCCCCAAGATCATCAACGATGCCAGCCGATTAGCGATGCGCGAAGCGTTGCGCAATATCCAAACCGGCGATTACGCAAAAAGCTTTATCCTGGAAAACCGCGCCGGCGCACCCACGTTGCTCTCAAATCGCAATTTAACCAAGGCCCATTCCATCGAAGTGGTCGGTGAAAAACTGCGCGAAATGATGCCCTGGATCAAGAAAAATAAATTGGTTGATCAGTCGAAAAATTAACCATATATGAACGGTAAAGAGGGCGGAGGAGAACCCTCCCTGCCACTCTTTACCTTTCTCCCATGCCATATCCTCATCCCATAATCGCCCGCGAAGGTTGGCCCTTTGTTAGCTTTGCTTTCATTATCGCACTACTGGCGAGCTTGGGATTTGGCTTTTGGTTTTCTCTGCTGTTTTGGTTGATCGCGTTTTTTGTACTGCAGTTTTTTCGTGACCCGCCGCGGATTCTCCCTAGTAACGCCAGCGCAATTGTCTCGCCCGCCGATGGCCGTGTTGTCTTCGTTGGTAAGGCGCACGATCCCTACCTCAATCGCGATGCGCTGAAGATCAGCGTGTTCATGAATGTGTTCAACGTTCATTCCAACCGTAGCCCCGTCGACGGTGCGATTCAGAATGTTTGGTACTTCCCCGGCCGATTTATTAACGCCGCACTCGACAAAGCCTCCGAAGAAAACGAACGTAACGCGCTATGGATCAAGACCAGCGCGGGTGACGACATCACCTGCGTGCAAGTCGCCGGGCTGGTCGCGCGACGTATCCTTTGTTACGTGGGCAAAGGCGATATTCTGACGCGTGGCCAGCGCTACGGGTTTATACGATTTGGATCGCGTGTGGATCTTTATTTGCCTCTCTATGTCAAAGTTTCCGCGTCAATTGGCGAGAAGGTTTACGCGACCCAATCCGTCCTAGCAGAGCCGTAGCAGGTAAGTCACACCTGGCCTGCGGCGACTGTGTAAAATAGCGCCAATTCAACATTCAAGAGGCTTGGCTATGCCGCAAAACATTATCAGTGCCCTTGAAAAAGCCAAAATTCTCGGCGAAGCGTTGCCCTATATTCAGCGTTTCCATGATCGCACCATCGTCATCAAATACGGCGGCAACGCCATGATCGATGAGCGCCTGAAAGACTGTTTCGCGCGCGATGTGGTGTTGCTGAAACTCGTCGGCATGAATCCCGTCGTGGTTCACGGCGGCGGCCCGCAAATCGGGCAAGTCTTGCAGCGTGTCGGTAAACAAAGCGAATTCGTGCAGGGCATGCGCGTCACCGACGAAGAAACGCTGGACGTTGTGGAAATGGTGTTGGGTGGTCTGGTCAATCAGGAGATTGTCTCGCTAATCAACAAACACGGCGGCAAGGCTGTGGGGCTAAACGGCAAAGACGGGGGCATGATCCGCGCGAAGAAAATGCTCGTTAAGAACAAGGAAAAGCAAGACGAATATCTGGATATTGGCTTGGTGGGCGAAGTAGTATCCATCGATCCCGAACTGATTTCGTTGTTAGATACTCGGGATTTTATTCCCGTGATCGCGCCGATCGGCGTGGGCGAAAACGGCGAAATTTACAACATCAATGCCGACCTCGTCGCGGGCAAGCTGGCAGCTACTTTACAGGCGGAAAAGTTGATTCTGTTGACCAACATCGCTGGCGTCATGGATAAAGAAGGTAAAGTGTTAAGCGGCCTGACCAGCGCCCGCGTTGATGAACTGATCGCTGATGGCACCATCTATGGCGGCATGCTCCCCAAGATCGAAACGGCCCTCGACGCGGTGCGCAATGGCGTAAAGACTGCACACATTATCGACGGCCGAGTAGAGCACGCATTATTGCTTGAAGTATTGACCAACGAAGGCGTAGGCACGCTAATTCGTGGCGCGGCAGCGAACCGCGGCTCCCTGTAGTTAGTAAGTACCTGGCGCCGAATTCATTTCGGCGTCCAATAATAATATTGCCGCATTGACTACCACTTTCGGCCTAGTGCTTCTGTCCTATTGCCGTGCCCACGCGTGGTAGTCCATACTTATGTTACAAGCCCACTTGGGTATAGCGAAGCTGTGAATAGAGCTTGGGAGGGCAAGAATGGCTGCAGAAACCTTAAAAGTCGGTACGACAGGCCCGCGTGTACGGGAATTGCATGCGTATTTGACGATACTCTGCCATTACTCGGCCGATTCCCATGGGGAATTCGATGCGCCGACCGTCGAGGCCGTCAAAGCGCTCCAGACCGCTCTCAAATTAATCCCGTCGGGCGAGTTTGATCAGGCAACCGCCCTCGAGTTCGACACCTACCTCAGCCTGTTGCGCGGTGGACTGCGTTGCCTGGGATTCTTTCCTAGCCTAGCGGCCGGTTCCGACGCTGCGATTTTGCGACTTGCAATTATTGATTTTCAGACGGATCAGAGTCTCCCCCAAACTGGCTGCTACGACCGACCCACGCGCAATGCGCTAAACGCGGAGCTACTCACGCTACAGAGCAAGCTGTATTTTCTTGGCGACTACAAAGGGTTTGTCGATGGTACCTATAACCCTTTTATCGTTCCGGCCCTACTCGCTTTCCAACGACGCCTCGGCCTTGCCGAAAGCGGCATCCGCGATGCCGTCACCTGGCTGGCGATTATTCAGAACGCCGTCATCCTGCCGGACAAAGGCGAAACAACCGATCGCAGCAAACTTGAGCGTGTCGCGGCATTACAGCATAAACTCTATTGCTTCGGGCAGTATCGCGGACCCCAGCACGGCCGTTACGACGACGCGACCATCGCCGCGATAAGTGCCTTTCAGCATGAATTCAAATTGCCTCGTACCGACGGTGTGTGTGACGATCACACTTGGTGGCAGCTTAACCAAGAAGCCGGCACGGTTTTCGCCGAAGCGTTTCAGTGGGAACTTGACGCGCTGGATGAAGAGCACACTGGGATCATCCCGGACAAAGCTGATCCGCGCCCCGCGTCCGACAGCGACGTGGTGCAACGAGCACACCGCAATCAGTTGTGCGGTTTGGCGTTTTCGGGCGGTGGTATTCGCAGCGCGACCTTTAACCTCGGTTTTTCACAGGCGCTAGCCGAACAGCGGCTGTTGCGGGAATTCCATTATCTCTCGACCGTGTCCGGCGGCGGCTACATCGGGAGTTGGCTATCGAAATGGATACACGAGGAAGCGGGTGAAGTAGCGAACGTCGAGGCCAAACTCGCGATCGCCAATCGAGCGGATGCCAGCAAAACCGAACCGGACCAGATCAAGTTTCTGCGCCAGTACAGCAACTTTTTGACGCCCAAGGTTGGCATTCTCGGTGCGGATACCTGGGCGGTGATTGCGACCTATCTACGCAACGTCATGCTGAACATGGCCATACTCATTGCCGTGGTCAGCGTCGTCATGCTGGTGCCGCGGCTATTGTTGTGGCTGGTGACTAAATATAGCGCGGCCATTCGCTATGGCGAGCTTTATACGCCCGGATTCGCGCGCTGGTTCGGCGGCATTGCGCTGGTCGCATTTCTCATCGCGGTATTTTTCATTTCCTTGAATATTTCCCTGGTCTTTCATCCGCGCAACAAACAACGCTGGTTGTTTTGTCAGGAGCAAGCATGCGTGCTTACCCGCGTCGTCGCGCCATTGATGGTTTCAGGTTTTTTCGGCAGTGTGTGGCTGTGGTACGAGTATGAAGGTGCCGGAGACTATTTGACCGACTGGCACTACTGGCTGGTGGCCACCGCCGTTTATCTAGCGGTGTGGGCGATGGGTTGGAT
The DNA here is from genome assembly GCA_039917535.1 of Burkholderiales bacterium. Taxonomy (GTDB): domain Bacteria; phylum Pseudomonadota; class Gammaproteobacteria; order Burkholderiales; family JALYOK01; genus JBDSJK01. Next base: position 4,496 of record JBDSJK010000121.1, on the reverse strand, counting down.
ACTGGGTCAGCGGGCAAATGCGCAAAACGGCTTGAGTATCAACCCCAGCGGCGGGTTGTGGGGACAAATCGCACCCCATTTATTTTTCAGCATCGCGGCCCTGATCATTGGCCATAGCCTGATCGCGTTCGTACTTAGTCAAATGTCGGAGATCGTCAAGACTCGCAACCCGCTCAATCATCCGGTCAACTTGGTTACCCTCGGTATGCCCGTTGCGCTCTCCATCTTCGGTGTGTCGATGGTATTGCTGGTGGGACTGCTTGGCCGCGCTTACAGCGATCGCAGCCGCGAGTGGTGGAGCCGTATGGGCGGCTGGACGATTATTTTCACCGGCGGCTGGGTGGTATTGTTTACCATCAGCTTGTACGGCCCACCGCTCATGACCTGGCTCAATCGGGAAATCGGTGCCTGGGCCAGTTCAACTCTTACGTTGGGTTGGCTCGTGCCTAGTTTAGCGGGAATCTTTTACGGCAAGAGCGACCGAAGCAATGCCGCCACGACCACGCGCCCCAGCGAGCGCCTGCTCACCATCGCACCGCCGATTTTCGTGCTTGGCCTCCTGTTGTTGACAACGGTCATCATCCAATTCCTCATTACCCCCCCCATCACTCCATCTGATGAAAAAGAAATCGTGACGCTGGGCAATTATTTTCACCGCGGTTTTTATCAGTCTGAACTCACCCCGATCAGTCTGCTGCTTGCCAGTATTGCGGGTTGTGTGGCCGTCGCCATCGTTCTCGCGTGGCGCGTCGACATCAACAAGTTCTCCATGTACATGCTGTATCGCAATCGCCTTGCGCGCTGCTATTTAGGCGCATCGAACGCGAATCGCCTACCCCATCCCTTCACGGGGTTCGATGGGGCGGACGATCCGCACTTGGCAGAACTGTTGTGGAAATCCGAGGTGGACAACCGAGTGCCTGTCCATCAGTTGCAAAAACCATTTCACTTAGTCAACACGACACTGAATCTGGTGAAAGGTAAAGAGTTGGCGTGGCAAGAACGCAAAGCGGCCTCGTTTCTTTTTTCTCCCGGTTTCTGCGGCTTTGAAACGCCCTACCGAACGGGCCACTTAAAACCTTCCGGCGCGAACGATTTGGCCCGTGGTTGCTTTCGAGCGACCCGAGAGTATGGCGCGGGCAACCGCGATCCGGTTGGCGGCAGCATTTCCTTTGGCGGCCTACGCGATAAGATAGAACGTTTTGGCGACGAAGAAGAAGGCGTGAAACTGGGCCAAGCCATGGCCATATCCGGTGCGGCGGCGAGTCCCAATATGGGCTACCATAGCAACCCGGCCCTTGCTTTTCTGATGACCGCGTTTAACGTGAGGCTAGGCCGATGGAATTCGAATCCAGGCCAAGATGCCTGGCGGACGGCTAGCCCCAAATTTGGACTGGGCTGGCTGGTTAAAGAACTATTGGGACTCACCAACGCGGACTCGCGCTATGTGTATTTATCCGATGGCGGCCACTTCGAAAACCTTGGCCTGTATGAGTTGGTGCGGCGCCGCTGCGCCCTGATCGTGGTGGTGGACGCTAGCGCCGACGCCAATTCGTCGTTCAACGAACTCGGTGGGGCCATCCGAAAATGCTTCACCGACTTTGGTATCGAAATCGACATTCGCGTTCGGGATATCGAGACCGATCCCGCCAGCAAACTTGCGAAATCCCACTGGACCATCGGTGAAATCAAGTATGGCTTGGTCGACGAGAACTGCGAACCGGGGCTGTTGCTCTATGTCAAGCCGACGCTGACGGGCAACGAACCAGCCGACATCCTGAATTACCGCAACCTCGACCGTACCTTCCCGCATCAAACCACGGCGGATCAATGGTTCGATGAAACCCAGTTTGAAAGCTATCGCAAACTCGGCTACCACATCGGTGGTTCCATCCTAACGGAACTGTGCCAGGAAGTGGAAAAGAAAATGGTGGGAAATGTCAGCCGACGGGCGGCGCTCATCAAGCTGTTGCGGCGAAAACTCACGCAAGCGCAAAGCCAAGAATGGATCAGTGAAGAACAAATGGTTATCCACGAGTTGAAGGGTAAGCTTAGCAGCGCACGGCAGTCACCGGCGGCCGGGAAGTTGAACAGAGGAAACTGGAGCATATAAATCTTTAGAGCGCTGCCCTAAGAGCCAAAAGGGACGGGCTTCTTCAGCCTATCCTTAACAATTGCCTTGTCATTCTGAGCAGAGTCTTATAACTCGCACCACTTCGCCATGATGTCGGAATAGATCGCGACGGACGCTTCCAATTTGTCGACGTAGCAGTACTCGTCGGTTTGGTGCGCCATGGTCGCCTCGCCGGGACCGAGGATCACCGTGGGCGGCCCGCCATAGGCTCTTCGCAATGCCGCCGCGTCGGTGAAATAAGTCGCTGTCCGCGCTTGGGGACGTTCCGGCAAATATTTGCCGGTAATCTCGAATACGCTCTGCACCCAGGGGTGAGACGGCTCGGTCCAAACGCTAGGCACGTCGATGGCGGCAGTCAATTCAACCTCGTGCCCCAAGGTCTGTTGCAAATGACGATGCAGTTCCTTGTGATCTTGATTCGGGATGGTGCGAATATCGATGGTGGTGACGACTTCGTCGGGAACGGAATTGGGGTTAAGGCCGCCGTGTATGGTTCCGACATTCAGGGTCGGCCTACCCATCATGAAATGGGACGGAACGGTGAATTGGTAGTGTTCCAATTTCGCCACGGCTTTCGCCGCTTTATAAATCGCGTTATCGCCCAATTCCGGCATGGAACCATGGGCGGTCACGCCCCGGGTTTTCGCATTAAGCCAATAGGCGCCCTTGTGGCCGACAAAGGGATAATTGCCGGTCGGTTCACCCACGACAATCGCGCCGGCTGTACCGAGCACACCGAACTGTCGATGCAGGCTTTCCAAATGATCCGCGCCTTGGCAACCGCGCTCTTCGCCGGCGGTGATGATAAATACCACGCCGCTGGAATGTTTGAGCTTGTCGGCGACTTGAACCGCAGCCGCGACAAATGCCGCAACACCGCTTTTCATATCGCTGGAACCACGGCCAAACAATTTTCCCGCGTCGGTGTCGCCGGCGAAGGGATCCTTCTTCCATGGCGCGTTGCCCAGCGGCACGATGTCGATATGGCCCGTGAAACAAATCGGTGGCTTGCTGGCATTGCCGCCGATCCGCGCGACTAAGCTAGTGCGATTCTCCGCGAAATCGTGATACGCCGCCTTGAAGCCGTGGGCCTCCAGCAATTTGCCTAGGTGCTCCGCACATAGACGCTCATCACCTGGCGGATTGATGGTATTGAAACGCAGCAGCTCGCGAGTGAGCTCGAAAGCGTTAACCGTAGGCATAGTCGATGTTCTCCCGTCAGTAGCCGATATTGTAGGATGAATCGCGTCGCCTGGGGCAGATGGTGAACTGAAAATCGCGACTTGCGCGTCGCTTTCGATTTTGCCCTTGACCAAATTTATCTATCGCGCGTACGCTCGGCATATTCTCTTACCAACTGTGAGATCACTGTGTCGCAACGCTCGCTCGTCGCTATTTTGCTCGTACTCACCTTCTGCGCCCAGCCCTTATTCGCCCAACAGGTCAACAGCGCTGAGCACTGGCTAGAGCAAGGCGCAGTGCGGCTCTACGTCTGGGAAAAAGTAGTCGGCAACGCGGCGGGTAAGCCCGTCGTTGTGCTTGCCCACGGCTCGGGCACAGCCGGCAAAGAAAGTTTCGATTTGCAAGTGCCAGACAAGCCGACCTACAGCTTGATGGACTTTTTGGCACGGGAAGGCTTTGACGTTTTCGCGGCCGACATACGCGGCTTTGGCCGCTCCACTCGTCCCGTGGAACACATGAGCACGAAAGAAGCGAGCGACGATCTCAACGCGGTGATTGATTTCGTTAGCAAGCTGCGCGGTGTTGAGAAAATTAACCTACTCGCCTAGTCGTGGGGCACGCAATACGCCGGCATGGTCGTCATGGCCCATGGGGAAAAAGTTGAAAAATACATCAGCTGCGCCCAGATGCACAGTAACAGCCCCGACCTGGCGCGACGCAAAACCCAGTTGGAAAACTACCGGAAAAACGTTTACCTCGACGTTTCGGAAGCTGGCTGGAAAAAACGCTTTACCTCCATGACGCCGCCGGAAGTAAACGACAGCGATGTCGTCGACGCCTTTGCCCGCGCCGCCTCGCAAGTTCAAACCAACGTCCCCACGGGCCCCCAGCTCGACATGATCACGCTGATGCCCATGCTCAACCCCGCGCGCATGCCCGTCCCTATCATGATCATCCATGGCGAATACGACGACGTGGCCGATCTCGATGGGCTACTGCCTTTCTTTCACGACCTTCCTAATCCGAACAAAAAATATGTCGTCATCCCCCAGGCAGGTCACATGATGCACTTACAGCAAGGGCATCGGCGCTTGCAACACGAAGTGAGTAGTTTTTTTAAGGGACCATAGAGCAGATAGTTTTTTAGAGCATGCCTGGGAGCCGCATGGATATTGCCTCC
>JBDSJK010000120.1:0-5878 GCA_039917535.1 Burkholderiales bacterium | reverse complement strand
TTCCAGGAAACCATCGGCAGGAAGTGTTCCGTAAATCGTTGTTCAGAACCTGGGTGTTTTTAACTCAAACCCCGGAAAGTCAATTTTCCTCAGAAATTAGGCGGAAAGTCACCGATCAGTCTCCATTGCCAGGTGCTTCGGCGAGGATTGTCTCGAGTGTGTTGACCATCTGCATCAGGTCGATGACGGCGCCGATGTCGCGGAAGGTGTACTTGCCATAGAAATTCACATGCTTCCAGCTCACCGGGCTGATCCGCTTGATTTGCTCGGCCTGATCGACGTCATTTTGCCGCTCTTTGCGCGCCACTAACTCCGATAGAATGCTCGCATTGTAAAGGATGACGCAGTTGGCGAGCAGCCGTGAACATTCGCTCCAGATTTCCTGTTCCAGGTCCGTCTTTACCCGCATCCGGCCCGCATTGGCGTACGCGACCGCACGGCGCAGCTTATGGTACGACTCGCCGCGGTTAAGCGCGCGCTGCACATTGCGGCGCAGCGTGATGGAATCAACATAGTTCAGCAGGTGCAGGCTGCGAAAGCCGTTGTCCAATTCCCACAAGGCTTTTTTCGTACGATTTCTCCGCGCGTATGAGCTCAGTTTGCCGATGATGACGCTCTGGCTCGTGACCTTCTGGGCCAGCGACGCCGCGATATGTTTGATGTTGTCCTCCTCGGCGAGAATCAATTTCTTGTTGGCCTGACTCGTGGGTTTCAGCAGAAAGGATTCGTCGTATTTGCTCGGATGCTTGAAGCCGTACAGCGTGCCCATTTTGTCGCGAATGTCGCGGTAGCGCGGCGCGAACTGATAGCCGAAGAGCGCCAGAATGGCGAAGTTCACTTCGTTCGTTCCGTGTGTGTCGGTGGAATGAATCGTCGGCTGGATCTCGGTCGTGTTGTTGTAGAGGATATCGAAGACGTAGTGGCTTTCATGCTCGTTGGCGCCGATGATGCGGGCGTTGATTGGGACGTGGTTCGCGACCGCCGTGTAGCTGGTGATGCCCTTCTTCAGACCGAAATACTTAGGTGAATGGCGCGAGCGCACGGTGTGAATCTGCGTTTCGAACTTCTGTCCGTCGCTCGACGAATGCACGACGAGGCCAATGTCGTAGTGGCGAAAGATCGGCAATTTCGCCATCGCATTACTCACGCGATCGTTGGCTTCGCGTAACGTCTCGAGTCGGATGAAATTGTTCGCGGCCGAGATCAGTGCCGGGTAATTCAAGTCGGAGATCGCGCCCATCTTGCCGAGGCCAAGATTCGTTCCGTACGCGATCAGGCAAGCGATGATCGCCTGCCGATCCAGCGACGATTTCACGTAGCGCGTGAGAATATGCGTAAATGCCTCCAAACACTGACAGCGGACATCGACGAACTGCAGCAGTTGAGCGATGTGGATGTGCGGTACCTGGTTGAACAATGGGTGGTTGACGCCGTCTTCCTCACTGGTGTACGGCAGGCTCCAGGTGATGACACCGCGTTTCTTGGTCAGCTTGACGTGCGGGTTCTCACCCGACAAGATACGACGGTTGACCGTCTCGTACTTGGCTTCCAGTTCCGCTTCGAGTTCGCCCAGCAACTCCTTCATCGGTTTCGCCAGGGCCGGTAGGTCGAGCTGTTGCAGAATCTGCGCTTGATGCTGTCGCCATTGGTCTTTCGGAATGAGGTCCTGGTCAAAGCTGCGAAAGCGTAGCGAGTCGCCGACATGGAGGTCGCCGGCTTCTAAGCGGTGACGGACCAGGCGGTACACCAGGAATTCGTACTTGTCCGGGTGAACGCGGCGCTTTCCATCCGCATCCTTTTCGATCAGGTAGGCATTCATACCCGGTGGGATGAATGCCTTCGGGATCGCCTCGAAGCGGTGACTGGCAAGGCTTTTACCTTTATCGAAATTGGTCTTGAGAAATAGGATCGCTTCCATCAGCGCAGCGTCTTCGCCGTGCCCGGCGAGCGGCAGTTGCAGCAGCAGTGGCCGCAGGTTGAGTTTGAACGCCGGTGCGAAGGACGCAATGAATTCCCATTCGATCGCCGCAGTGTCGAACGACTGGGTGCTGATGAACTGGGCGACGCCCTGGAATTTCTCTCGCTCCAGAATACCGAACACGCGGTGCTTGATCTCACCGAACGTCACCGAGTCGGCGATGCCTTCGTCGAGAAACAGGTCGAGAATTTCACCGACACGCCGAACGTTTTCGTTCCCTTCGTTTTGCAGGGCGACGACGCGCTCCTGCATGCACGCCTTGGCCGCGGCACCGATCTTGCGCACGTGGTAGATTAGCGCGTCGATCAGAGTGTCGTTGATTTTCCGATAGCGGTGTAACAGAAAGCATAGCAAGTACAGACGCGCCATGCCCGCCGACAATTGCTGGAGTTTTTGCACCGTGTAGAAATCGACCAGCGTCGCGTAATACGCAATGCTGTCATTGGAGATGTCGAGTTCGGGCAACAACGTTTGCGCCGTTCGGTACAACGGCTCCAGCGACCGGCAGCGAGCGATCTCGCGCTTCATCTCCCGTGTCGAGAAATCCTTCGGATCGCGTTTCAGTGGTGTGATCGGATACTGCCCATCGCGCTCAACATAGAGCGCGTCCAACGCCGCCTGGGTCGCCGCATCCAGGCGATGCGCCAAAATCGTCGTGAGCCGAGTGCGTTCCGTAGCCAGCGCTTGGCTGACGATGTCTTGCAGGAAGCTGTAGCCCGGCACAATGATCCGGCGGGAATCGAGATACTGGACGAGGATTTGAAACAGATAGATCGGCTTGGCAGAAATACGCGCGGTGTGCTCGGCTTTTTCTACCAATGACGCTCGCTCGGCAGTATCGCAGGCGCGATAGCCATACAGCGCGAGGATCTTCCGTTGCTGGGCATGCCGAGTCTGCTTGAGGATAGGGACGCACAAGCCATCATCACGGTGCAATGGGTAGTGCTGGCGCAGGACATGCCATACGTCTTCCCGTACCTCGTCGAATTCGAATGAGAAGAACATCTTCTTGGCTTTGAAATAGCCAGCCTGCAGGATGAACAGCACGCGGTTCGCGAGCGTGTGGTGGCGATCGGCGGCATCGCGTTCTTCCAGCGAGGGCGCGAAGAAATGAACGCGCTCGTCGGGCGTGAAACGGGGCAGTCCGTACAACTCATCGATTTCCTGGTCTTCCAGAATCGTGAGCCGGCCTGCGTACCGCTCGGTCATGTGGCCTATTTCTCCGGGGTAACGACGCCGATTTGCTTGTACAGCGTCGACAAGCTGACGCCGAAACGCGCCGCCACATCTTTGACGCGGACGCCGGGATCGCTGAGTAAGGTTCGGATCTGTTGCTTGTCGCGCGTGGTTAGCTTTTGCGGACGGCCGCCGAGTCGGCCGCGCGCTCGCGCTGCTTTGAGTCCGGCTAGGGTGCGTTCACGGATCACGTTGCGCTCGAACTCGGCCAACGCCGCGAAGACGTGAAAGACCAACTTGCCGGTCGACGACACGGTTTCAATCTTTTCGGTCAACGACGCCAATCCGAGTCCCCCGGCTTCCAAGTCGGCGACGATCTTTACCAAATCGGCCAGATTGCGACCGAGCCGATCCAAACGCCAGACCACGAGCACATCACCGGCGCGAAGCGCCTTCAAGCAGTTTGTCAGCACCGGTCGCTCGGCGTTCTTGCCGCTGGCCTGCTCTTCGTAGATGCGCTCGCAACCGGCACCGTTCAGGGCATCACGCTGCAGATCGAGGTTCTGTTCGGCGGTGGAAACGCGGGCATAGCCTATTTTCATGCGGCATTCTCATACGATTATCGATCGTTGATATATACATGAGTTAATGCATGGTTTCAATCGGTAAAGCGGGCGTTCCACGTGAGGGCAACGCCCTTGCGAAAAACGCTCGTTTTATGGAAAGATGCTAAGGTATTTAATAGATATTATTAGAGTATCTATAAAATATCTATTGGATACCTGGTAATATGGAGACCTCAACCAACTATCCAGTGAGGCGAAGCATGGCCAAAGAAGTGCAAATGTCGATCAAGATGGAACCAGATTTACGCGACCGCTTCATGGCCGTGGCGGCCGATCGTCACCGACCCGCCGCGCAGATTATCCGTGATCTGATGCGCCTTTACATCGCCGAGAGCGAAACGCCCAATGCGTTGACGGCTGAAACGCTGCGCAAGAGCCGCAACGATGAAGACGTGTTTCACGCCGCCAGTGCGTCTGATCTGTTCAAGCACCTGGGTATTTGATGCGTTCGCCCAGCTTTACCGGGCAATTCAAACGCGACCTGAAACTGGCTGAAAAGCGCGGCAAAGACATCAGCAAACTGCGCACCGTAATCGAATTGTTGATCGCCGCAGAGCCGCTTCCCCGCGAGCTAGGGGACCATCCGCTAAAAGGGGAATGGCAGCCGAGCCGCGACCTTCATATCGAACCGGATTGGGTGCTGATTTACCGCGTGGACGGCGACACGGTTCGGTTTGAGCGCACCGGTACGCACGCGGACCTGTTCGGATAACAACTGTAACAAATCCTAAGCATATTGACTTTCCGGGGTTTTAGTTAAAAATACCCATTGTCGACATTTTTATTGGTATTTTTGTGACGATAAAACTGTCGATATCCGCAATTTGGCCGATGATTATGTCTACATCCATCGAACGCACTGCAAAATCGACCTAACCGATTGACGTGGCGGGTGAATCCTTAACGGAACTACCTCACCATATCGCACCGCACCAACTGCTACTTTTTTAAGCAGCAACACTATAGCGCAAAATGATCGCCACCGCGTCTGCCGAACGGCATATCGCTAACGACGTATTGCCAGAGTTGACGTGACTGATAACAATGCGGCTCTTCATCGCGCGATTCGCGCGAACCCAACCGACAAGGTCAGTCATGGGAGCTGTCAGCATCCGACATGTGCAACCGATTAAACAGCGCCGCGGCCGCGGTTCACGGCGCATCGAAGCATTTAGCCCGAAACTCAAACGCCGCATACAACTGAGCAGCCGTGCCGCATTCGAGTTGTGGCTCACCCTGGAATCCGATCCGGCCATTCTCACGTTCTGCGAACGACCGATTGAGCTACCCGATACGCCGTTGCCCCGCATCGTTGATTTTTGGTCCGGTAGTGCGCAAACCGAAACTTATCTGCTGTTAGGTAAGGCCGAGTCAAATATGGAAACGGAATGGCAGCTCGCAGCACCGGTAAGAATTGTGCCAGTCGCTGAGCTTGCCGCGGCACGGATGTGGACCAATAATTGGGAACGCATGCTACCCGTGATCAACGCCTGCTGGAATGAATCGCTGGATCAATTAGAAGCCGCGATCATTCGCCATGCCAGTTTGCCTAAGCGCTTGCTGGACATCGAACGCGACATGGCCGTATCAGATCCCACGCCGGTGCGCGCCAGTGTCTATCGGCTACTGCATCGTGGTGCGTTGTCGGCACCCGCATTGCATACCCAATCGCTATCGCTCCTCACCGAATTTCAGCGGGTTGTATCGTGAGCCGACCCAGAATTCGGTCGAGCGGTGTCGACGTAACGTCATGGCCCAGCGTCGATCGAAACGCGTTAGGCGCCGACACAAAGGTTCTATATGAACGACGCTTAAATGCATTGGAACATTATCTCGCCGGCGAGTCGGTTCGCGACATCCACACCCAAACCAGCGTCGGATCACGGCAACTTTATCGTTTGCTCGAACGATGTTTAGCGCGCCACGATGATGGACGCGTGTTTGGTTATCGCGGATTGTTGCCGCACGTGCATGTCAATGCCTATACCCGCCATACTCCATTGACCACATTGAGCGAAGCCGGCAGTCGCGGTACCGCCGGCGCGTTCGCCTACTGTTTGGAACGGTATCCTGTGTTAGAAGATTGGATCAACCAGCA
>JBDSJK010000119.1:0-2522 GCA_039917535.1 Burkholderiales bacterium | reverse complement strand
TGGTTCGACACAAGAAGGCAGAGAATCGGAGTTGGGCGGACTTTGGACGCAAGTTCGATGTTCTGCCCAAGCTGGTGCAGCATTGGGAAAGCAATACGAAGCCGGTCAGTTGACGATTCGAGGCGAGGCACTGCGTATTTGCCTACATCGAAGGCTGGTACAACACGACGCGCATGCATTCGAGTCTGGGCTACCAATCACCGGCGCAATTTGAACGTGATTGCGTCGCCCATTCAAAAACAGCTAACGATGAACAACGCATTCAAGACAGCCAACCCGCTCGGTTGATAAAAAGAGCGGCTTAATCCCTCAACGAAAGCTTGCTAAGAACGCTTGTTTGGGGAAGAGGCCATCGTGGCGCAAGCCTAAGGCATCGATGAGTTATCGACCCAACGCCGCTAGCTATAATCTTCCATCTGATATAATATTTAGTATCAATTGATACATTCATAAGAGGTTTCACATGACAGCCATGGTCAGTCCTGCCCGGATCGCCGAAGTGATGGGGTTGCGCGGCAAGGTGCGATCCCTCAGGGATTTATCATCGGCTGTACGCGATGGGTTGCCGAAGTCTGCGCTCAAGGCCAGTGTTGCCCGGGTGTTTCCGGAAGGGGCCGAGCAAACCACGATGCTGTATCGGATCATTCCGGAAGCCACTTACAAGCGCCGGCGTGAGCATTTGAAGATGGATGAAAGTGAGCGAACCGAACGCCTGGCGCGGGTGATCGCTACGGCTGAGTATGTGTGGGACGATACCGTGGAGGCACGACGTTATCTCACGACACCCCATGCGCAATTGGAAAGACAAACACCGGTCGAGGTAGCATTAAGCGAACTGGGCGCTCGCCGGGTCGAAGAATTGCTGTGGAAGCTCTACTATGGCCTCGCGGCCTAAGCAGGTTCCGCAGCCACTAACCGCTTATCGCATTGCCGACGCCCGTCATCCGATCTTTGACGGCAGTGGTGCGGCACTGATCGGGGCGCGTTGGAATTCTCCTGGTCGCCCGGCGATCTATGCGGGCGCTACCTATGCAGGGACGATGCTGGAGCGACTGGTTCATGCAGGTACGGGACGCATACCTAAGAACCAGAAGGGGGTGGTCATTTCTATTCCGGCAAAGGTCACGCGAGAAGAGTGGGTAATTGAAAAACTGCCCCAGGGCTGGGATCGCGACGATAGCGTGGTTTCACAGGCACTAGGTGATGAATGGCTTGCCAGTCAGCGCAGCGCGGTGTTGATTGTGCCGTCAGCCGTTGCCAAGTATGAGAAGAACATTGTCATCAATCCGGCGCATCCGCATTTTCGGTGGATTGTTGCGTCAAAGCCGGAGCCGGTGGTGTGGAATGCGCGATTGTTTGCTCGATCGAAAAATTGATGATGCCAGTGGCGCGTTGTATGAGAAGGGTAGGGGGCTGCAATTCCTATTGCTGATGCGTGGAGTTTTCAGCAATTGTTTTGCAGTGAAATGCGAACTTCCAAATACGTGGAGGCAGATCTTGCGATGAAGCAAAAGGCTCTTGCGAAGTTGCAAGATCCCAATACCACGCCCCGGCGCTTCCGAGCCTCCGATTCACTGCTCGAGTTCCTGAAGAAGCTCTAATTATGAAAACCGCGCGAGCGCGATGGATACGATGCCTACGAGGAAATCTACGCGCTCGCCACTACCCAAGTTGCCATAACTGGGAAGTTCTCATAATGGCCGAACGGAGTCGAAGCAGTGCGGTCGAGACTGAGTGGGTATTATCATCGTATTTCTGAAAAACGGATTTTTCAGCATCCCGATTCTATAGTATTATTGTGCCATGCCCAGCAAAAAATCGACCGCGTCGAGCGCTTCACCCAACCCCACATTGGTGCCCATTCGTCCGCTCGAATTCATCTACGTGCGGGCGAAGCTAAACGGCCGCAACGGCACCAACCGAGCCGATCCCACGCGTCTACAAATTGTAGCGGATAACGATGCTGATGCGATCCAATGCTTTTTAATCGAGTACGACGAGTCGCCCGGCACACACCGCATTTATCAACGCGAATGCGAGCGCCTGTTGCTGTGGTCATTGGTGGAATGCCAGAAACCGTTGTCCAGCCTGAACCGACAGGATTTCGAAGGCTATCTGAATTTCTTGGCCGATCCGCAACCGCAGGCGCTATGGTGCGGCCCGCGTGCACCCCGTGTTACCGAGGCCTGGCGGCCATTCGTCGGCCGTTTGAGCGATAGCGCCGTTGCGACCGCTATTGCCGCCGTCAATTCTTTAATGGGTTATTGGGTGGATTCGGGTTATCTACAAGGCAACCCGCTGGGGTTGATACGACAACGCCGACGCAAGCTGCAATCGGCGGCACCGGACGCCAAACGAGCTAATACCCAAACTGAAGAAGCCAATAAAGTGGAACGCTTCCTTGACGAAGAAATGTGGGATGCGTTCATGGGTGCCATTGAAGACATGCCTCGCGAGACCGAGCAAAACCGAGATGAATACGAACGAGCTCGGTTCATTGCGGCCATCCTCTATTTATTGGC
>JBDSJK010000118.1:0-2619 GCA_039917535.1 Burkholderiales bacterium | reverse complement strand
GCATCGAAATCGCCGACATCGCCCAACGTTGTGTGGCCATCGTGAAAACCCGCTTCCCGCATGGCTTGCAGCCAGGTTTGCTCGCTACCGGGCACGACATAGTTACCCACTACACGGAATCCATCCGCCGCTAAACATTGACTAATCGCCGAACCAATTCCACCTAAGCCGCCCGTCACGAGCGCGATCTTCTTGTTATTCATGCCAGCCTTTGTTGCAGTGCAAAAATATTGTGTTAGCACGAGGTGCCAAATACTCGTTTACAAGTGCAAGTACATTTTCCGTCCCGCCGCCGGCATTTTTGCAATCAAGATAGAACCCGTTTCCGACTCGGTGATGAACAGCGTTTTGTTGTCCGTGCCGCCGAATGCCATATTCGTCACGCCTTCGCCACGACAAGATTGAATACGATACAACGGCTCGCCCTTGGGCGAAAACAGCCACGCGCAACCCATGCCCACGTGGGCAGCAATGATATTGCCTGCCCCGTCCGCCACCATGCCGTCGGGCCCGATGCCACCGGACATATAAGCAAAAATGCCAGCCTTCGTTACACCGCCGTCAGGTGTGAGCGGTACGCGCCAAATGTTGTTGCTGCGTGTTGCGGCGACAAACAATACATTTTCCGCCGCGTTGAGCACGAGGCCGTTAGGGCTAGGCACGTTGTCGAGCAAGCCGTGCAGCTTGCCATCGGCGGTGTAACGGTAAACATGACCGGTCGGATCGTGCATACCGGTGTGGCCCTGATCGGTGAAGTAGAGATCGCCATTCGAGGCAAAGACAAGATCGTTCAGTCCTTTAAACGATTCAGTCTGGGTGCGTTCCAGCAGCGGTGTGACCTTGCCGCTGCCGGGATCCAGTAGCATCAAGCCGTTTTTATAATCGCAAACAAAAATGCGCCCATCCTTGTGTATCTTCAGGCCATTGGGCTCACCGTCGTATTCCGTGACGAGATTCCACTCGCCATTCGGCGAAATATGAAAAATCCGCCCGTAGGGAACATCGACGATGTAAAGATTTCCGGCGCGGTCAAACGATGGGCCTTCGATGAACGAATGCAACTCCATTCCCGGCCGATTCACGCGCGCCCACACGGGGAATTCTTTCTGCTTACGATAACGCGCGGGCATCTCGGTGAACACCTCGCTTTGGATGATTTGCGGCGCTGGAAATAGGTTCATGACGTTTCTCTCCTTACGTTTTTCTCTTCGACGATTTGTGTCACTATATCGGCTCGCGACAAAACCATAAAGCCAAATGCAACTCTCTGTTTCCCACGATGCCACTTTGTATTACGACGTTGTCGATCTCACGCCGCCATGGATCAGTAACCCGCAAACCATTGTGTTCAGCCACGGTGTCGGCACAAATTCTGTCATATGGCACGGCTGGAAGCCAATACTGGCGCCCTTCTTCAGGCTAGTGTGCCTGGACACCCGAGGGTTCGGGCGCTCTAGCCGGCATGGCCCGGGATTCCCCTACAGCTTTGATTTGTGGGCCGGCGACATACTTGCCGTTGCCGACGTGACCGGCAGCGAAAAATTTCACCTCGTCGGTGAATCCATGGCGGGCGCCGTCGCGCAACACCTGGCAGGCAGCGAGCGTGGGCAGCGCTTGTTGTCGCTGACCACCTGTACCGCGCCCTACCGCGGCGCCGATTTACCGCGCGTCGGCGACTGGAAGGAACAGCTGCATCGCGAAGGTGTCGCTGCCTGGTCCGCCAAGATGATGGAGCAACGCTTCTATCCGAACGCCATTGCTGACGCGCAGTATCGCTGGTTCGCCGAGGAACAAGGCAAGAGCGACGCGGACACGCTGTTGGGTCTCGGTAATTGTTTGCTCGAGACGGATTTGACGGAAGCGCTCAAGCGGATCCAAATTCCGGCGCTAATTCTAGCCGCCGACGCCAGCCCCTATGTCACGCCGGAAATAGCCGCGGCCATGCATCGCCTGATACCCCATTCCAATTTGCAGGTTATTCCTAATTCCCGTCATGGCCTGCCGTTTTCCCATGGCAAGGAATGCGCCGAAGCGCTGCTCGCTTACTTGCAACGAAAAGGATTTACCGCACTATGGTAATCAAAAGAACCATCATTATCGTTTTTTCCACGCTCGCCCTATTTGTCACCGCAACGCACGCGCAAACCTATCCGAACAAAGCAATTCGCGTCGTGGTGCCCTACCCGCCCGGCGGCACACCCGACATTCTGATCCGCGAATTGGGCCCCAAACTCACGGCGGCGCTGGGCCAGCAAATTATCGTCGACAATCTCCCGGGTGCCGGGGGAAACATCGGCAGCGAGGCCGTCGCTAAAGCGGCACCCGATGGCTACACGCTGATCATGGGCACGGTGGCAACCCATTCCATCAATCAATCGCTTTACAAGAAATTATCCTTCAACCCAATCAAAGATTTTGCGCCGATTGCGTTGATCGCCACCATGCCCAACGTGCTGGTCGTCAATAACGACTTTCCCGCGCGGAGTGTGAACGACCTCATCGCGCTTGCCAAAGCAAGACCGGGCACCATCACCTATTGCTCCGGCGGCAACGGCACCTCCCATCATCTCGGCGGCGCGTTGTTCGAAAAAATGACCGGCGTCGAAATGATCCACGTGC
>JBDSJK010000117.1:0-3029 GCA_039917535.1 Burkholderiales bacterium | reverse complement strand
ATCGGGAGGATTGAGATTGACCGCCATGGATTAACCTAAAGTTCGGCTCCAAAAAAACTAACGCTGGCGCGCAGACGGCGCCAGCGTTACACCTATGGAACTAGGTAAGCTTACCGTGACACTGCTTATATTTCTTGCCGGAACCGCATGGGCAAGGATCGTTGCGGCCGATTTTCTGGCCCTGGCGCACGAATGGCTGCACGGCCGTGTCGTCGTTTGCTTGCGCCGTTTCCAGCGCTTCCTCATAGTCCGCGTGATGGTACTGGACGTTCTTAGGTTCCGGCACGTGCTCGACGGTTTCCGCTGCGGCTTCGACTTCTTGTTCCGTCTGCACGCGAACCAGCATTAGCTTCTGCGTCACTTCGCGTTTGACCACGTCGAGCAAGCCTGCGAATAATTCGAAGGCTTCGCGCTTATATTCTTGCTTGGGATTCTTTTGCGCATAACCGCGCAAATGGATGCCCTGGCGTAAATGATCGAGTGAAGCGAGATGTTCGCGCCAGTGGTTATCCAAGGTTTGCAGCATCACGCCGCGCTCGAACTGATGCACGTATTCCTTGTGCTCGACCACCGCGAATTTTTCCTGGTACTCGCGCGCCGCTTGCTCACGCAGACGAGCTTTGATTTGCTCTTCCTCTAGATTGGGCTCTTGCTTAATCCATTCGGCAACATCAGCCTTGAAATTGAATTCGCTCAGCAGTGATTTTTCCAAACCCGGCGCATCCCATTGCTCCTCAACACTTTCTGCCGGGATGTATATATTCGCCTCCGCCGTCACAACGTCGTCGCGCATGGCGGTGATGGTCTCGGTAATGTCGGTGGCTTCCAGCAGTTCGTTGCGCTGCTGGTAAATAACTTTGCGTTGATCGTTGGCGACGTCGTCGTATTCCAATAACTGCTTACGAATGTCGAAGTTGCGCGCTTCTACTTTACGTTGCGCATTTTCAATCGCGCGCGTGACCCAAGGATGCTCAATCGCCTCGCCCTCGGGCATTTTAAGTTTCTGCATAATGGCCGCCACGCGATCACTGGCGAAAATCTTGAGCAGCGGATCTTCCAACGACATATAGAAGCGACTCGAACCCGGATCGCCCTGGCGACCGGAACGACCACGTAATTGATTGTCCACACGCCGCGATTCGTGGCGCTCGGAACCGATTATGTGCAAGCCACCCTGCTTGATCACGTGGTCATGACGCTCTTGCCATTCGGCACGCAGCGTTTCGATGCGCCGTGCTTTTTCGTCTTCGGCGATGCTCGCGTCGTTCTTGATCGCCTGAATGTCGGGATCGGGATTTCCGCCCAGCACAATGTCCGTGCCACGACCGGCCATGTTAGTCGCGATGGTGATCACCTTTGGCCGTCCAGCCTGGGCGACGATACCGGCTTCTTTGGCGTGTTGCTTCGCGTTCAACACCTGATGGGGCAGCTTTTCCTTTTCCAACAAACTCGCCAGCAGCTCGGAATTTTCAATCGACGTGGTGCCAAGCAAAACCGGCTGGCCGCGCTCGTAGCAATCGCGCACATCGTTAACAATCGCTTGATGTTTTTCGCGCGCCGTCTGGAACACTTGATCCATACGATCATCGCGCACCATCGGCCGGTGGGTCGGGATAATCACGGTTTCCAGATTGTAAATATGCTGGAACTCATAGGCTTCCGTATCCGCTGTGCCCGTCATGCCGGAGAGTTTTTTGTAGAGGCGGAAATAGTTTTGGAACGTGATCGAAGCAAGCGTTTGCGATTCGCTCTGAATCTTCACGCCTTCCTTGGCCTCGACCGCTTGATGCAGGCCTTCCGACCAGCGGCGGCCTTGCATCATGCGGCCGGTGAATTCATCGACAATCACTATCTCATTTTCATGCACGACATAGTGCTGATCTTTGTGATACAGCGCATGGGCGCGCAGTGCCGCATAAAGATGATGTATCAACATGATATTGGATGGGTCATACAAGCTCGCGCCGGGCTGCAACAGGCCCGCATCGGCCAGAAGCTGTTCGGACTTTTCGTGACCCGCTTCCGTGAGCGTCACCGTGTGGGCCTTGAGGTCCAGACTAAAGTCACCGGGACCCTCTTCCACCTCTTGCTTGGTCAAGCGCGGCACCAGCAAATTCACTTGCTGATAGAGCGCCGCGCTGTCCTCGGCTTGGCCGGAAATAATCAGCGGCGTGCGCGCTTCATCAATCAGGATCGAGTCCACTTCATCGACAATGGCGAAATTTTGCCCGCGCATCACACGCTCCGCTGGCTGCTGCACCATGTTGTCGCGCAAATAGTCGAAGCCAAATTCGTTGTTGGTGCCGTAGGTAATATCCGCCGCAAAAGCCGCCTGCTTTTGATCGTGGGGCATCTGCGACAAATTGCAGCCGACCGTCAGGCCGAGAAACTTGTATACGCGACCCATCCATTCCGCATCGCGACTGGCCAGGTAATCGTTCACCGTCACCACGTGTACACCCTTGCCGCTCAGCGCGTTCAAATACGCGGGCAGAGTCGCCATCAGCGTCTTGCCCTCGCCGGTGCGCATCTCCGCGATCTTGCCCTGATCCAGCGCCATGCCGCCGATCAACTGCACGTCGAAGTGGCGCATGCCCAACACCCGCTGCGCCGCCTCGCGCACCACGGCAAAGGCTTCCGGCAAAAGATCGTCAAGCGGTGCGCCGTCTTTCACCCGCTGCTTAAATTGCTCGGTCTTGGCACGTAGCTCGTCGTCCGTCAGCTTCTGTAGGTCCGGCTCAAAGGCGTTGATCACCTGCACATTTTTGCGGAATTGCTTCAGTAGCCGTTCATTTCGGCTGCCGAAAATCTTCTTAAGCAGGTTTGTAATCATAGGGTTGCGGCGCTAGGGCGGGATGGTATTCCTTTTCTAAATCAAAAAGGACGCGAAGGTGAGCCGCAGACAGTGCTACTGCACGGCAAGGCGAAGCCGACAAAGTCATTTTTGATTTAGAAAAGGAATTTGGACATTCCAACTAATATGGCGCCAAATCGACAAAATAAAAGGGGCAAGGATACCACAGCGTAGC
>JBDSJK010000116.1:0-9860 GCA_039917535.1 Burkholderiales bacterium | reverse complement strand
CGTGGTTGGTGCCGGCGGTGGTGGTATTTGGCCCCTGCACTTTGCTGACTGGTACAAGAAGCACTCCAAAGGCGGTGCTTTGATCGCCTTCGGCTTGATGGACTAAACTTTCGTTAAGCTGGACTGTCGTATGAAGGGGAGGGTCTTGTACCCTCCCCTTTTTAATGGAACAGTCCAAGAGGAAACTTTGTTGTGAAAAAATCTAAACTACTCGTTAGCTCCGCTTTATTTCTGTTTTTTGGCTTGGGCTCCTTGGGTTCTGTTTTCGCCCAAGATCGTAGCGATCCGTTGTATCAAAGCGGGGCGCGGGAGTTGGGCCCTTCCGGCGAACAGCAAGAACTTAAAAAACAAGGACTAGACGCCCTCGCCCGGGCGAAAAAAATTGGCAAAATTACCGCCTGCGCGGATCCTTACGCTTTCCCCTACGCCACATCCCAAGGTGAACCCGCCGGCTTTGATGTGGAAATCTTTCGCGCCATGGCGAGCCAAGCAGGCCTCAGAGCTGAAATGTTCTGGGCCGATACCGGAACCCGCGGTGGCTTAGGCCGCGCTTTACGCAACTCCATTGACAAGGGCGCCTGCGACTTTTTCATGGGACTGGCTTATGGCGACGATGACGAAATAAAAGACCATAAACTGACCCTAACTAAGCCGTATATGGGTATGGGATACGTCCTAATTGTTCAAGGCGCCGCCTCCAACAACAAGAGCCTGGCTGACATCAAGAAAAATAAGGTCAAGCTGGGCGTTGCTATGTCGACCCCCATGGATGACTACTTGTTTACCAATGGCTATGATCGTGCGTTATATCTCCAGAATCGCCGTATTATGGAGGCGATGATTGGCGGAGAGATCAATGCGAGCATGGTTTTTTCGACTTCACTGGGTGAAGCGAAACGCGACTACAAAGATGCGAAGTTCAAACTTGCGGATGGTCATGTCCCTGAGCCTGGACTGCGATATAACGCCGCCTGGGCGGTTCCCGTTAAGGAAACAACCATGAAGCAATTTGTTGAGGAATCGTTCGATAAATTGTTAAAATCCGGCGAGATGAAGAAAATCGTCGAAAGTTACGGTATTCCGTTTTATCCACCCTTCCAATAGTTAAGGAAAGCAGGCCATGAATGTCTCCGTTCGTAAATTGACCTTAATGTCGATCATTTCGGCATTTGTTTTCACTCTAGCTGCTGCCGTGACGTTGGGAAATTCAACCCAAGCGCGGGCCGATGAGGATGACCGGCACGGTATGGTGAACGACATGGATCTGCCCACGGAGCCCGAACGCCTTGAATCAGGCAAAGAACGTTACCAGGCGCGCTGTTCCTATTGCCATCGGCCCGACGGCCGAGGTGGCAGCAGCGGCGTCAACCTCGCCAGCCAAAAGTACAAATGGGGTAGTAAGGCTTCGGATATCTACTCGACGATCTCCGCCGGGCGCCGCGGAACTAAGATGGGTGCTTTTGGCAATCCTGAAACGGGGCTAAGCTCCGACGAAATTTTCAATGTTATCGCTTACATCCGTACACTCCAGGAAAACAAGTTGAAAGACGACGCGGCCGCACCTAAAGATCACTAGCATCACTGCAGACGTTCTAGTTTTGTAGCAAAAGACTGTGGGCAAGTTGCAAAGCTTGCCCACATTTTTATGCGGAACTGAAAGTGTCGATATTCGTTATCGACCGCGAGATTCCTGGTAGAGTTCGACGATGGGGTGCGCGCGACTAACTAAATCGCGGGTCGCTGCCGCACCTGTACGCAAAAACAAAATAAAATGCGTGCCGCTACGTCCTAGGGCACTTGATTCAATAGCAACACAAGGGGGACACGTGACGTTACAAGTCACGGGAGTAAGTCTAAGTTTCGGCGGAATTAAAGCGGTAAGCGACATCAGCTTTACCGTGCATCCCGGACAGATTGTCGCTCTCATCGGCCCCAACGGAGCCGGCAAAACCAGCCTCATCAATAGTATTGCCGGCAGTTATGTGCCGGAAGCTGGCACCATACAATGGAAAGAACATCGCCTGGAAGGCCGCGCGCCCCACACCATCGTGTCCTACGGCGTCTCGCGTACTTTTCAGAACGTTGCAACGCTTCACGACCTGACGGTGTTGGACCTGGTGAAACTCGGTGTCGGGCCCAAACTTGCCGCCAATCCCGCGCTTACGCTGCTCGGCTGGTCCTCCGTGCGCGGGCAAGAACAACACTTTAGGCAAACACTCACAACCGAAGTACTCACCCCGCTGGGGCTGGCAGATCAGGCCGATCAGCCGATTCAAACCCTTTCCTATGGATCGCGCAAGATAGTCGACCTGGCGCGAGCCCTGGCGTCCCGGCCGTCGCTGCTGTTGCTTGATGAACCGGTGGCCGGTTTGAGCGCTTCCGAGGCGCAACACGTTGCGTCAACCATCCACGGCATACGCGAGAAATTCGGCACGACGGTGTTGATGGTGGAACACAAAATGGACGTGGTCATGGGCATTTCCGACCGCATCGTGGTAATGGCTTCGGGTAAGAAAATCTTTGAAGGCCTGCCAGCAGAGGTACAGCGCGACCAAGAAGTCCGCCGTGTCTATCTTGGAGAAACCCAATGATCTCGATGCAACTCGCCGTCGCGGGCATTGCCATTGGATCCGTCTACGCACTGATCGCACTGGGCATCGTGCTCATATACAAAGCCAGCGGCGTGGTGAACTTTGCGCAGGGCGGCTACGTTATGTGCGGCGCCTACGTCACCTACGCCTTGCTCCAGGCGGGCCTGTCGCCTTTCATCGCAATCCCGTTGGGTATTTTGTTGCTTGGTTTATTGGGGTCCGCAACGGAATATTTTGTCCTACGCCCCATGCTGCGTGCGCCTGTGGTAGCGGTCATGATGGTGACATTGGGGATCCTCATTACCATGCGCGGCGTGGTGCTATTTTTCTACGGCTCTGACACTCAACCGTTTCCGCGCGTGTTCCCCACGGGACTGATGTCGTTTGGCGGCGTGATGATTACGTCTAATTATTTGATCGCGGCAACGGCATCGGTGTTGTTGGTCGTGGCGTTCATTATTTTTTACCAACGCACCACGCTGGGCTTGATGCAACGGGCCTCCGCCGACAACAACAAGGCCGCGTTGGCGATAGGTATTCATGTAAGCAACCAAATCAACCTTGCTTGGTTCCTTTCGTCGGCACTCGCTGGATTCGGCGGCATTCTCTTGGCAACGCTGAACGGCGTCCATGATTCCCTAGCGGATATCGGCCTCATCGCCTTTCCCGTCATTGTGCTTGGCGGCCTAAGCAGCCTGGGCGGCGCGCTGTTGGCGGGAATACTCCTCGGCCTACTGGAAAGTTTCACCAACGGCATGCTTGCGCCGACGCTGGAGATGTGGCTGCGTGCCCATACAAAAATTTACTCCGTGGGCGCGATTCAACAGGTAATTCCCTACGCAGTGCTGGTGTTAGTGTTGTTCGGCCGGCCCCAGGGCATTTTCGGCAAACGCGGCGCCGAGCGAGTATGACGCAATGAAACGTTACCTACCCTACCTCTTATTCATTGCGGCCTTGGCCATCACGCCTTTCCTCGATCGTTTCGTACAGTCGTTGGTGTACAACTTCGCCATCGCTGCCATGGCCGCGCTCGCCGTCAACATCATGATCGGCTTCGCCGGCCAGATCACCTTTGCCGCCGGTGCGCTCATCGGCGTAGGCGCCTATGCGGGCGGGCTACTCGGCAATGCCGGCCTGGACGTGGTGTCCCTATTGGGTGCTGGCTTGGTCACGGCTGCGATCAGCGTCTTTATTGGGCTTCCAGCCCTGCGCTTGCGCGGTTTGTATTTCGCCATGTCGACCCTCGCCGCGCAGTTCATCCTGGAATACTTGTTCAAGAATGTCGATCCCGTGACCAACGGATTATCAGGCTTGCTCATCGAGCCGCCTAAGTTTTTTGGCATTGCCATCGACACGGAATTTCGCACCGCGATTGCGGCGCTGATTCTCCTGCTGCTGGTGTGGCTAGCCTGCCGCAATCTGACGCAAAGCCAATTGGGGCGCGCTTTTCTCGTCATGCGCGAAAGCGAGATCGTTGCCAAAGGCATGGGTATTAACGTGCCGCAAACCAAGTTTTGGTGTTTCGCCTTGACCGGATTTCTCATGGGCATTGCCGGCGCGATGCTCGGTTTTAGCACCCACATCGCCAATCCAGAGGCATTCGGCATTTCCCTTTCCGTCGATTACGTCGCGATGATGATCATCGGTGGTTTGGGCTCGCTCACCGGATCGTTAATCGGCGCGGCGTTCATTACTCTGATGCCAGAAATCATCCAGCGCATCGGCGAACATCTGCATCTCGGCAGCCGTATTTTCGCCGTGCGCGAAATCATCTTTGGCGCGTTAATCATGTTGTTCCTGATCTTTGAACCGCGTGGTATCGTGGCGCTGTTCAGTAGCCTCAAAGGAAACAACCAAACGCCCGGCGCGAGCACGGCAAAATGATGTTTTGTACTATCCAATAATTAGGAGTCCACCCATGAAACGACTTAGTCTTGCTCCCATCGCCCTGGCACTGGGCCTCAGTTTTTCCGCCCAAGCGGAACCCACCATCACCATTTGCGAATGGGGCACGATTACTGGCGCCGACGCGTTAGTCAACGGCATGGCCTACGGTGCACGGGATTATTTCGAGTATCTCAACCAAACAAAGGGCGGCATCGCGGGTGTAAAAATCAACGCCTTGTTGCTCGACGGTCGTTATAAACTAGACGAAGAACTGAAAATATATCGTCGCTGCGTCAGCCAAGAAAATGCCGTCGTGATCGGTGGCTGGTCCACCGGCGCAGCTAAGGCTCTGCGTGCCGACACGACCAAGGATCAGGTTCCGTTCATGACGCAATCCTATTCCAGTGATCTGCTTGATCCGGAAAAACTCCCCTATATGTTCATGGCGGGACCGACCTATGAACAGCAAATTATCCTCGGCTTGAACGACGCTAAAAAACGTGGCGCCAGGCGCGTCGTGCTCATGCACGCGGACAACGAATACGGCCGCGCGCCGGTCAAGGTTATCCGCGAGGAAAAAGCCGTTGAAAAGCTCGGCATGGAACTCGTCGATGTGATCGAATTTAAGTATGACGCTCAAGATCTGACCGCGCAATTAATTCGCGTGAAAGAGTCCAAACCCGATGTCGTATACATTCAGTCATCCACCAACCAGACCATCGTGATCCTGCGCGATGCGGCGAAGATAGGTCTCAAGCCCGATCTATTCGTAGGCAATTTTTACAACATTAATCCCGCGATTCCTGAGCAGTTGAAGGAATCTGCCGAAGGTTTCCGCGCCGTCCAGCTTTATACTAACTGGGGGGTGGACATTCCCGCGATGCGCCAGATCAACGAATTCAGCAAGAAAAATAAAATCGAGAAGCAAGACATCTATTACATGAAGGGTTGGCTCGAAGGCATGGTGATCGCCGCCGCCATTGAAAACGCCGTCAAAGCAAACGGTGGCAAGGTCCCCGAGGACATCAGCGCGTTCCGCAAAGCGACTCGCGATCAATTGGCTGCATTGAAAAATTTTGACACGGGCGGTATATCGCCGAAGTTGAACTACGCCGATCACCGCGGCTTTTCCCAAGCGCGCATGGCCATTATCAAAGGCGGCAAATACATCGGCGCAACCGACTGGCTGAAGCTCGCCGACGATCAATGACCGTGAGCGGCTCCGAGCAACGTAGCGCGACAAATCAAAGCGAGTTGCTATCCGTGGCGGGCCTTGAGGTACGCTACGATAAGGCGATCTTGGCGTTGCATGATGCGAGCCTGAGCATCGCGGAAGGCACGGTCGTCGCACTGCTTGGCCCCAACGGCGCGGGTAAATCGACGTTGCTCAAGGCCATTGCCGGCTTGCTTCCTTTTGAGCAGGGTGAAATCTCAAGCGGACAAATTTCCTTTCGCGGTGAGGCCATTAACCGCCGCCATCCCGCGCTGATCGCTCGCGGCGGCATCGCGCTGGTACAGGAAGGCCGGCAATGCTTCCGCAACCTCAGCATTGAAGA
Source organism: Burkholderiales bacterium (assembly GCA_039917535.1). Classification (GTDB taxonomy): domain Bacteria; phylum Pseudomonadota; class Gammaproteobacteria; order Burkholderiales; family JALYOK01; genus JBDSJK01. Next base: position 3,826 of record JBDSJK010000116.1, on the reverse strand, counting down.
AAATCTGCGCGCCGCAAGTTTAGCCGCGCGTGCCGATGCACCCAAGCGTTTGGACATGGTCTACAGCTATTTTCCCATTCTCTCGGAAATGCGCGGTCGCGATGCGGGCCTGCTTTCCGGCGGACAATTGCAAATGCTGGTGATTGGCATGGCGCTCATGACCAAGCCCGCGCTGCTGATGCTCGATGAACCGAGCCTCGGCCTGTCGCCCATCTTGGTGCAAACCGTGTTCGACGCCGTGGAGCGCTTGTATCGCGAATTAGGCATGACGCTTATCATTGCCGAACAAACGGTGCCGCGCTTAATGCACCTTGCCACTGACGCCTATGTGTTGCGCAGCGGCCAAGTAGTCATGCACGCGCCGCCCCAGGAGTTGGATGAGGAACGCTTGAGTCAGGCTTATTTAGGTCAGTAACATTACAGAATTACAGACAGAAAACACGAGACAACATCATGGCTTTTATTTTTTACATTACCCAAGTTCAATTCGATTTTGGCGCGGTCAAACTGCTCGAGCAGGAATGCCACCGCGTCGGCATCAAACGTCCGCTGATCGTCACCGACAAGGGCATCGTCGCGGCGGGTATCGCCGAGCGAGTGTCTGACCAAATCAAAGGGAAGTTTGATTTCGCTATCTTTGATGAAACGCCGGGGAATCCAACCGAAGCGGTGACGCTGAAGGCGCTTGCGCTGTATCGCAGCCACAACGCCGACGGTATTGTCGCGCTGGGTGGCGGCTCGTCCATCGATCTGGCGAAAGGCGTCGCGATTTTGGCGGGGCATCCCGAACCGCTCACCCAATATGCGACCGTCGAAGGCGGCAGCCTGAAGATCACCGACAAATGCGCGCCGCTGATTGCGATTCCCACCACGGCGGGAACCGGCAGCGAAGTCGCCCGGGGCGCAATTATTATTTTGAATGACGGCCGCAAAGTCGGCTTTCACTCTTGGCATATTGTGCCGAAAACAGCGATCTGCGATCCGGAACTCACGCTGGGTTTACCTGCCTGGCTCACGGCCGCGACGGGCATGGACGCGGTCGCCCACTGCATCGAAACTTTTCTCACGCCGGCTTTCAATCCACCTGCCGAAGGCATCGCGCTGGATGGCTTAGAGCGAGCGATACAGCATATCGAACGCGCCACGCAAAACGGCCAAGATCGCGAGGCGCGCAAGCACATGATGTCGGCCTCCATGGAGGGCGCCATGGCGTTCCAGAAAGGCCTGGGCTGCGTGCATTCGCTGTCCCATGCTCTGGGTAGCTACAAAGAAAAAACGCTGCACCACGGCACGCTAAACGCCGTGGTGCTGCCCACGGTGTTGCGCTTCAACGCGAACCATGTCGGTGATAAATACGCCAAACTGCGCCGCGCCATGGGCCTTGCGCCGGACGTGGCAATCGACAAATTCATCGCCGACCTGAATGGAAAGCTTGGCATCGCTAATGGTCTCGGCGCGATGGGTGTGCCTAGAGCCGTCTACGGCGAAATGGCCGATAAAGCGTTGCAAGATCATTGCCACGGCACCAATCCGCGCATCGCGACGCGGGATGAATATTTGGCGATGTTGGACGAAGCTTCGTAGCAGAATTTCTCATGGCTACTGCCCTGAAAGACAATACCAGAAAGGCTCTCAGGGCATATGCCGCCAACAGCAAGCATCCATGCGGCTTCTGGCAAGGCTATCGCGGCGCTGAACGACGCGTTACGATGACGAGATTAACATGCATCGCATAACGCGCAGCCGGAGGACAATATGAGCGCCGTTCCAACACCATCGCAGCGCGGTAGTTTGAGCCAGCAAGATGTCGCGTCGTTTGCCGAGCGCGGTTATCATTTCCCGACGCGCATTCTAAGCGCCAATGAAGCGTTGCGTTATCGTCGATTGTTAGAAGCGTTTGAAGCATCCCAAGGTGGTCCACTAAGCGGACAGCTACGCAACAAACCCCATCTGCTATTCACTTGGATCGACGAATTGATCCGCCATCCGGTCATCTTAGACGCCGTGGAATCCCTACTCGGGCCGAACCTTTTGGTGTGGAGCTCAAGTTTTTTCAGCAAAGAGGCCAACGATCCAGCCTTTGTTTCCTGGCATCAGGATTCCACTTACTGGGGTTTGTCCATGCCCGATGTCGTGACCGCTTGGGTTGGCTTCACCGACAGCAACGTGAGCAATGGCTGCATGCAGGTGATGCCCGGCACACATCGGCGCGATCAGTTGCCGCACCAAGATACCTTCGCCGAGAACAATCTGCTGACCCGTGGCCAAGAAGTTCAGGTTGAGGTGAACTCAGCCGATGCGGTTGATGTGATTTTGCAGGCGGGAGAAATGTCGTTGCACCACGTTCGGCTGGTGCATGGCTCGCCGCCCAATGCCTCGGGCGATCGCCGCATCGGCTACGCCATTCGTTATGTACCGACTTACGTCTATCAAACCGCCGGGCCGCGTGACAGCGCCCTGTTGGTTCGTGGCGTGGACACCTACAAACACTTTGACCCCGAGCCTCGCGCAAGAATCGATTTCGGCGCAGATGAGCGGGCGGCGCACGCGCGGGCAACGGAAGATGCCGTGCGCATCCTGTATCGCGGCACCAATAAAGCCGTGCTGTAATTTGAGGGAGCAATCCATGTTGCGACGCTTACTAGTCACGATGCTGCTGGCGACAGGTTTGTGGAGTGATGCGTCCGTCGCAGCAGAACCCGCCATCAAAATTAAAATGATGTCCGTTTGGCAAGCGGGCACCGTGCCCTTCAAGGTGTTCGAACAATTTGCCGAGGACGTAAAAAAGAAAAGTGGCGGACGTTTGATAATCCAGCCCGCGCCGGGCGGTTCCATCGTCGCAACGTCTGAAGCCCTGGACGCAGTGTCGAGCGGCGTACTCAATGCGGAATATGGCTGCGGTGGTTATGCGGCGGGGAAAGACCCCGCTTTTGCGTTGCTCAACGATCCGCAAGGTGGGTTTGAGAGTCCGAAGCAAATGCGCGACTGGCTAGAACAGGGCGGCGGGCTTGCGCTGGCGCGCGAGTTGTATCAACGCTTCAACGCATTTTTCATTACCGGCACCTGGTATGGTGTCGAATCCCTGGTCAGCAAAAAACCCCTGCGCGGGGTGGTGGATTTCAAAGGCCTCAAAATACGCGCGCCGGTTGGCATCGGCCAAGATATTTTTAAACTGCTAGGCGCGGCACCCGTCAACATTCCCGGCAGCGAGGTGTACACGTCCCTCGAACGCGGCGTGGTGGACGCGTCGGACTGGGGCACCTTGTCGATGAACCAAGAGCTGGGCTATCACAAGCTGGCGAAGTATCCGACCTATCCGGGCTTTCATTCCATGCCGATGGGCGAGATGGCGATGAATTTGAAAAAGTGGAATACCCTGCCCGATGATTTAAAAACGTTGCTGGAAGCGTCGGTCAAAGAATTTTCCAACAATTTAGTCGAGCGCACGCGCGTCGATGACGAAAGAGTTGCGAAAGACGCAAAGGCCCTAGGCATAGAGCCGATCAACTGGAGCGTCGAAGAACGTCGTAAATTTCGTTCACTAGCCCGCGGCGTGTGGAAACAATACGCAAGTCGCAGTGACATGGCGAAAAAAATCAATGACTCGCAAGTGGCGTATTTGGCCAAGCTGGGGTTGTTAGAATGAAGCCTGGCGCGCTGGCTTGTGGCTGACGCGAACCCCAGCACTAAGGACAGCGTTGCCGCACCGCGTCTGAGTGGCATCAGTCGCCTGATCGGGGTCATTGGCAGCTATCTGTTCTTCATCGTCGTCGCGATGATCGCCATTGAAGTGATCACGCGCTATGTGTTCAACGCGCCGACCATT
>JBDSJK010000115.1:0-8122 GCA_039917535.1 Burkholderiales bacterium | reverse complement strand
AGAGAGCAGTCGATCGCATCGCAAAGGCAATGCAAAATAAGTATATGTACTTCTTGGATTCGTGCAGTTATGTCGGAAGTCACGCAGATGTGCACGTCATCGTGCGTGAGCAATGGAGCTATTTTTCCGCCTTGTTTACCGGTGAGCGCGACCACGCTCATGTTGCGTTCGTGGGCGGCGTGGATGGCATCGATGACATTTGCGCTATTGCCGCTGGTCGATAGACCGAGCAGCACGTCGCCGCGACGGCCCAACGCGCGAACCTGCCTGGAAAAAATTTGCTCGAAGGCATAATCGTTGGCGATGGAGGTGATGGTTGATGCATCCGTCGTCAAGGCAACGGCCGCGAGACCGGGGCGTTCCATCTCAAATCGATTCAACAGTTCGGCGGAAAAATGCTGTGCGTCCGCAGCGGAACCGCCGTTGCCACAGGCTAATATCTTTCCGTCCGCCAATAGGCATTCGACCATTTTTTTCGCGGCGGCTTCGATACGGGGAGCAAGGGCGGGTATAACACTTAACTTGAGTTGAGCGCTGGCGTTAAAGTGAGCGGTGATGCGTTTAATTATGTCCATGCGGCGGATTGTATGTTGAAATGAGTAGAAACTAAATAGTTTATTCGCTGAACGCGTTTTGAATCCATTCGACGCGATCGAGATTCATGTCGTCCAGCAACGTCACATCGAAGCGGCAAGTCGGCGTGTTGTTGAGTTCGCTCAAGTAATGGCGCGCGGCTAAAATTATTTTGCGCTGCTTCTGTGCAGTCACGCTAGCTGCCGCACCGCCAAAGGAAGTCGACGTTCGCAGGCGTACTTCCGTGAACACAATAGTCGCGCCATCGCGCATCACCAAATCGATTTCCCCGAAGCGACAGCGATAGTTTTGCGCGATCAGCTTGAGGCCGCGTTGCTGTAGAAATTGCAAGGCCAGGGCTTCCGCCACTTGGCCCCGGCTGGTCATGGCGCTAGCGCTTTCACAGCGCCGGTTTGATCGAAGCTTGCTTGGAGCAATTCGCGGCTGAATAAATGATTTCCTATGAGCGTGATGCGACCCGTCACACCGTCGATGGGCTCCGTCGGCGGCGTGGCGCTGTGCAGCAATAGTTGCGCGACCCGAAACGCATCTATGCCGAGCGCGTAAAAACGCTGTAGTTCCGCGTTGAGCGATTTTTTCGATTGCGGATAGATCATCACCGCCGGGTGATCCGGCTTGATCAGCCAGGGCATGTCGACAAACCGCAGACCACGCAGCTCCATGTTGTTGGCGCTGTCGTTCTTACTGCGAAACACTTGCGATGTCGCGAACATAGCCAAATTCGAGCGCACGTAGGGTCGCATTTTACGCGCGATGTTGGCATCGGCGGCAACGAATGCCACATCCACCAATTGTGCTTTGGCCGCGTTGCGAAACTCGCTTAGGCTTTTGCTGCCGGGATTGAATGTGTATTCTAGCGTGGTAGTGCCACCCAGCTTGAGCCATTCGGAAGCGAATGCGGCTTGAATTCGTTTTGACAAAACCGAATCGTTGACGATGGTTGCGGCACGGCGCAGGCCCTTGCCAAAAGCAATCTGCGCCACTTGGCGAGCTTCTGCTTCTTGCGACAGATTCAGCGAGTAAAATTGGGGCGGCACGGGCGTATCGTGATCGGGAAGATTTAGCGCGAGCGTGGGCACGATCACCAGGCCACTACGCGCAACCACGGCCACTTCGCTACGCGTCATGGGGCCGACAATGATGCGGGCGTTGTCGGTGAGTATGCGGCTATAGATGGGCAGCAAGTTCTGCGTGTTTTCCTCGCTATCGTAAACTTCGATCGGCAAAGTATTTGCCGCGCCCGCCAGTTGCGAAGCGGCCATGAAACCTTCTTTAACCGCGTCCGCTGCGCGGCCGAAGGTTGCCGACTTAAGCGGCAGCAGCAACGCGATGTGCGCGAGTTTTAATGGTTGAACCGGTTCCGCGACCGGTGCTTTCGCATTCGGTATTGGGACGGTGATGACCTCGGGCACGGGTGACGGGTCCAGTTTTTTGTCCGGCTCAGTGTTACCGGGCTCGAGCGTGGGTTCCGTAACGTCGGCGCGGGGTTCGGCGGGTGTTGCATCGGCGGGTTCATCCGCACACAATGCGGCTTGAGCGACGATAGCGCACAACAAAACAACCATCCGGAAGACTTGAGGAAAACCCATTTGCGTGAAGCCGAAGTTAAACCAGCTACATTATATGTGGTCGCCACACCCATTGGAAATTTACGCGACATCACGCTGCGCGCCTTAGACATTCTCGCCAAGGTTGATCGCGTCGTCGCGGAAGACACGCGCAATACGTCGGTGCTGCTGAATCACTACAGTTTGAGCACCAAGTTGCTGTCGCTGCACCAGCATAACGAGCGCGAACGTGCGGTCGAGTTGATCGCGCAGCTTGCGTCGGGCGCGTCGTTGGCCTTGGTAAGCGATGCGGGCACGCCCGGTATCTCCGACCCCGGCGCACTGCTGGTCGAAACGGTCAGACAAGCCGGTTACGCCATTGTTCCCATTCCCGGTGCAAGTGCGTTGGTGGTGGCGCTTTCCGTGTCTGGGATGCAGGCGCTGCCATTTAGTTTTTACGGGTTTTTGCCAACCAAATCGTCGGCGCGTAAGGCAGAATTGGCGAGTATCCAAAGCCAAACCGGGACGCTGGTTTTCTATGAAGCGCCCCATCGTGTGATAGATTGCGTCACCGATTTATGCAGCGTGTTGGGAACAGAACGCCCGTTGGTGATCGCGCGGGAATTGACAAAATTGTTCGAGACCGTCCACGCTTGCCCATTGGGCGACGCGGTGGCGTGGCTAAACGCCGATGCGAATCGGCTGCGCGGCGAGTTCGTCCTTGTCGTCGAAGGTGCGGCGTCGGCGGCAGCGAGCAGTGATGACGACATGGATCGAATCTTGCTGCCCATGCTGGCCGAGCAATTGCCCGTCAAGCAGGCGGCAAAATTGTGCGCGGCGATACTTGGATTAGGTAAGAATGCTACCTACAAGCGCGCGTTGGCGCTGAAAAATTCTTCACCTCAAGACTAGCTCCTCTAACATGCAAACTCTAACCATTATCCGTCCCGACGATAGTCATTTGCACCTTCGCGATGGCGCCGAAATGGCCGCCGTATTGCCCGACACGGCGAAGCGATTTGCGCGCGCCATCATCATGCCGAACCTCAAGCCGCCGGTCACCACTGTTGAACTGGCGCGTGACTATCGCGGTCGCATTTTGGCGGCGTTGCCGAAAGGCATGGATTTCACGCCGCTGATGACGCTCTATCTCACAGATAACACCACGCCACAGGAAATCGAGCGCGCTAAGGGGAGTGGCATTGTTCACGCGGTTAAACTTTATCCCGCCGGCGCGACAACGAATTCCGATTCCGGTGTCACGGACTTGCGCAAAGTTGGCGCGGTGCTTGCGGCGATGGAAGCCAACGGCCTGCCGTTACTGGTTCACGGCGAAGTAACTGACGCCCACGTGGATGTTTTTGATCGTGAGCACGAGTTCATAGAGCGCTTGCTGCGTCCGCTGGTCGCGCAATATCCCAAATTGCGCCTAGTGCTCGAACATATCACCACGCGCCAAGCGGCGGAGTTTGTCGCGACGGCCGGGCCAAATATCGCCGCAACCATTACCGCCCATCATCTGTTGCTCAATCGCAATGCGCTGTTTCAAGGCGGCGTGCGGCCCCACCATTATTGTTTGCCGGTGCTGAAACGCGAAGAACATCGCCAAGCCTTACTCAAGGCGGCAGCCAGTGGCGACCCGAAATTTTTTCTCGGCACCGACAGCGCGCCCCACGCCCGCCACACCAAGGAAACGGACTGCGGTTGTGCCGGCGTCTACAGTGCCTATTCGGCCATTGAACTGTATGCCGAAGCATTTGAAAGCGTCGGCGCGTTGGATAAGTTGGAAGGCTTTGCCAGTTTTTTCGGCGCTGATTTTTATGGTCTGCCACGCAACGCGCAGACAATCACGTTAACAAAAATTGAAATGAAAATTCCAATGGAACTCCAATATGGCGCACACACCCTGGTGCCGATGCGTGCCGGTGAAACCGTCGCTTGGACACTAAGATAATTACAGTAACCTGCCTGGAGAGCCAGTACCAGAGCGGAGCTCCAGGCGGGCATCGGCAGGGCTGATTATTCATGCGGCTCCTGGCTTGGCGTACGGGAACGCAGGCACTATGGGATCTTGCCCGCCGGAAATCGCTTCCGGATGGCGGCTTGTCACGAGCGAGTTAATTTCAGACGATCGCGACATTGGAAAATCAACTATCAGTAGAATCTTGCCGTTTGCCATCGCTTCCTCAAATACTTTCAAGCGCGAGTTGGAAATTTGCGTCGCGACCATGCTCGACACCCAAGCGCCAAACAGCGCGCCTAAATCCGTATCTCGCTTGGCGAGGAAGTGCATGCGCCGGTCTTCGACGCGCGCCAACAGTAGATCATCGGCCATTTGCCGCGCGCTGGTGACATCCGGCAGCACAAAAAAGAGTCGATGTGTCATTGAACCCCCTATCTCGATAGCAACATGCAGCGGGGCGGCCCGTAGGCGAGGGGCGAAGAATTTAAGAGGAATTATTGCTGTATGCAATTTGGCCAGGCGATTACGCTGAAGTTTCGTTTTTCGCGGTGTTATCATGCAACTGAAGCTGGCCAGACAGTCGCTGTGCGCCTCGGCGCATGGAGGAAAGTCCGGGCTCCACAGAGCGGGATGCCGGCTAACGGCCGGGCGTCGTGAGGCGACGGAAAGTGCAACAGAAAGTAAACCGCCTTAGACCGCGGAATTGGCGCTCATGCGCAAGCATACGCGCCAAAGTCCTGTAAGAGGGCGACATGTGAGCTAGTGTAGGTGCCGAAAGGCATATGCGCTTGCGCATATGCCGAACCGCAAAGCGGTGCGGTGTAGGTAAGGGTGAAATGGTGGTGTAAGAGACCACCGCAGCTGTGGCAACACAGTCTGGCGAGGTAAACCCCATCCGGAGCAAGGCCAAATAGGGGAGCATCCGCGTGGCTCGCGCGGCTCCCGGGTAGGCTGCTTGAGCGGCGCGGCAACTCGCCGCCTAGAGGAATGACTGTCTGGGGTTTGGCAACAGGCCCAACACAGAACCCGGCTTATCGGCCAGCTTCACTTTTGTCAAATAACGCCGGCGCGCATGAGGTCATGTGTATGCAGCGCACCGGTTAGGCCATTGGATGAGTCGACGACCAACACGCAGGTAATATGGTGTTGCTCCATCAGTTGCGCCGCCTCCACGGCAAGCCGCTCGGCGGGAATAGTGCGCGGTTTTCGGCTCATCACGTCGAGGATTTTCACGCCGCGCAGGTCGGCGGTTTTTTCCAGCGTGCGGCGTAGGTCGCCGTCGGTAAATATTCCCGACAGCCTGCCATCAGCGGCAACAATGGCCGTGACGCCTAGACCTTTCTTGGTCATTTCCAATAGCGCTTCTTGCAGCGAAGCATGCTCGGCGACCTGCGGCAGCCGTACACCGGTGTGCATCAAATCCGCGACACGTATCAACAGCCGCTTGCCAAGTGCACCACCGGGGTGAGTGAGGGCGAAATCGTTCTCCGAAAATCCACGCGCTTGCAGTAATGAAATCGCCAACGCATCGCCCAGCGCAAGCGCGGCCGTGGTGCTCGCGGTCGGTGCAAGGTTAAGCGGACAGGCTTCTTTTTCGACGGAAGCGTCGAGGTGAACATCGGCGACCAGCGATAGTGTCGATTGCGCGTTCCCGGTGAGCGCAACCAACTTGATGCCGTGGCGCTTGAGAAACGGCACGATGGCAAGGATCTCCGGGCTCTCGCCGGAATTGGACAGGGCGACGACGACATCGTGCTGCGTGATCATGCCCAAATCGCCATGACTCGCCTCGGCGGGATGCAGGAAGAACGCCGGTGTACCGGTGCTCGCGAGAGTCGACGCAATTTTGTTAGCGATATGCCCAGATTTCCCCATGCCCGTCACCACCACGCGCCCGCTGCAGCCCAGCAACAGTTCGTGGGCACCAGCGAACGTTTCGTCGAGCCGCTCGGCTAACCGTGACACCGCGTAGGCTTCGATTTCGAGTACCTCTTTACCAGCTTGAATGACGTCGAGCGCGTGGGACACTTTCATCGGTATCAACTTTGCAACGGCGATGTTTGGAGTATACGTTTGATCGGCATTTGCCTCCAACTCCAGCCGTGAGCAAGCGTTGCTAAACTACTGGGCTAGATGCGCAGCCCCGTCACGCCCGGCTACCCTTGGGTTTCTTTCTGGTGCGTGGATGAGGGAGTGAGACAGCGGATTTTGATGCCACGCCGCCTGCAATCGCTCACTCCGGTTCGGACACGGGCAAGTAGTTGGATCGGCTCACCTCCGGCTTGCCGGTTTAGGACTCGCGCGCTTTTGGGCGTTGCCGGCGATCGCCCCACCGTCCTTCGCCGCAGTTCGGTTGTCATCTAAGCCCTGGGGATCCTACGCCGGGCGATTTCCGTGGTGCTTGCACCCGCACCACGTCCGCCACCGGGGGCGGGTTGATTGGCTTCTCGCGCCGGGTGGCGATGACGATGGTGGGGTAAGCAATGGCGGTAAACACCGCTTCATCGCCAAAATCAATAAAGCTGTTTATCCGCGTGTGAGTCGCCATAAACAGACGAAGGCCCTCACCATTTTTGGCTCGATACCACTTATTGGACGTGATAAACGAAAGCACGCCATGCGGTTTGAGCAGCTTGACTGAGCGCTCGTAGAAGTAAACGAACAGGTCAGCCTTGCCGGTGTAGCACTCGTATTTGTAGATGTTTTTCAGCAGTGGTTTGAGTTCCTTGATTTCTTCCTGGCGCACATAGGGCGGATTGCTAATAACGATGTCGAACACCGCCTCGGAGTTGTCGCGGGCGCGGGGCAGGCCGAACATCCATTCCACATCGAAGAAGTCGGCATAGCGGTTCTGGTCGAACGGGTCCCAGCGCGCCATGCGGTCGGCGTCGCGGGCGGTGACAAAACCATCCCGCTTGAGCAGCGTGACCAGTTCCTCGTGCAGCTTCTCCACCTTTTCCTTGCGCCGCTTCTGGGTGGCGCGACTGCGCGCGGTGAAGTAGGCGGCGTTGGCCTCACGTAGTTCCGCCTCTTTCTCCGCGATGGCCGGGTCGTTCAGCAGCGAACCCTGATTATCTTGAGCGATGTAGCGATAGATTTCTTCCAGCCAATCCAGTGCCTCGGCGGTCCACCTTATTTCCGCCATAACTGGATTTTCTGTGCGGCGTCGTGGTTATTAAATACGCGGTTAGAACGCCCATCACGCAAGCCGTGTTCGACCATGCGGTCAAAAGCTAACTCACGCAAAATTTCTTCATACGAGCCATCTTCGGGCTGGTCATCCACAATGGCGAGAATGATTGATCTTGCTGAGGGTTGCTGACTCTCTGTCTTCATCATCTTGTTCCTTGCAGGTTAAATTAGTGGCTGGCTCACAGTTCTGTCGGGTTACGCTGCGCTAACCCGACTACGAGACTATGAGACTACGGGCTGACGTATCGATCCCCCATCAGCCGCGCCTTTGTTCGCGGATCGCGGCGACGGCATCTTGCGGGCCCTGCCAACTTTTGGTGACCTGTGTCGCCAGCGCATCGAGTTCCCGCTTAAAGGCATCGGCTTTGGCCTTTTTCTCTTTTTTTTCTTTACCTGGCGCGGTTTCCCCGGCCATCGATGTCTCGCCAATTTCCTTCTGCAACAGGTCCGTCAGCCATTGCTTCATGCTTTGTCCGCGCACGGCGGCGAGGGCTTTGGCTTTGCGGAACAGGTCGTCAGGCATTTTGATAGTGGTCTTCAATTACACCTCCATAAATATAGACCGTCCAGTTGTCGCGCAGCTTCTTCGGGCAGAGCACAAGGACGCGGTGGTTGCGTAGCTCGTAATATTTGCTGACCGCCAAGGCAGAATAGGTCTTGCCTAAGCCGACGCTGTCAGCAAGGATGCAGCCGTTATGTGCATTGATTTTATGAATGGCGCCCTTTACGCCATCCTTCTGGAAGTCAAATAGCGCATTCCATATATCACTATCAATGATGTCGATCTGGTCACATAAGCGGGGATCGTCTGCTTGGCCTAATAGAA
>JBDSJK010000114.1:0-7843 GCA_039917535.1 Burkholderiales bacterium | reverse complement strand
GTGATCAACGAAGCGTTTTCACCGAGCGCCGCGATCATCGATAAAGCAAAAAAAGTCTGCGCCGCGTTTGAGAATGACAAGTCGGGCTTGGTCGTCGTCGATGGCGAACTGATCGAGTTACCCGTCGTGCGTTCGATGTATCGGGTGTTGGCGATTGCGGAACGCATCGCAAATAAATAATACTCATAAGCCAGGAAGTCCAGCCAGCGCGCCTGTTGGCAGACCATGCCTGGAGAATGGCTCTGGTATTGGCTATCAGGCCAATGACGAAATGCCTAATCGCTATCTGAAAAGAACATTTTTGGTGCGGCGATGACGAGCGCCGCGATGCTGACAAGCATCAAGACGGGATAGATAAATAACAACTCCATGCGGATGTCGCAGTTGCCGCTGCACAGCACACGCAGATACATCAGCAGTTCGTAGGCGCCGTAAATCAACCACACAATAGCAACGCCGGTTGCAAAACGCGAGCGCCCTTTAACACCAAGAAAGAAAAACAACATGATCGGGATCAGCGTGAGCCACGGATAACCGGCGAATACGCCCATCCAACGGAATAGTCCCATCGCGATCTCTCTCTGGAATTAGCCCTTAGCCACGCCACGCTCGGGGTCGGCGCACCACTCGCTCCAGGAGCCGGGATAAAGTTTGGAGCCAGTCAGCCCGGCTAGTTCCATCGCAAATAGATTGTGGCAAGCGGTGACCCCTGAGCCACATTGGTTGATGACTTGACTCGGGGCCGTGGCGCCGAGCAGAGCAGTGAATTCCTCGCGCAGCAACGCCGAGACCTTGAAGGTGCCGTCGGCATTGAGATTATTTTTAAACACGCGATTGAGCGCGCCGGGGATGTGGCCACCCACGGGATCAATGGGTTCAACCTCGCCGCGATAACGTTCCGGCGCACGGGCATCGACAACCGTTGCCGTCTGGATTTTCAGATTCGCCATCACAAAATCCACATCCACCGTCATGCCGGGTTGCTGCTTAGGCGTAAACGTCGTCCCGTGAGCTCGCGGCACATCACGGCTCAGCGGCCGGCCTTCTGCCAGCCACTTGTTGATGCCGCCATCCAACACGGCAACGGCATCCTGCCCAAGCCAGCGCAACAGCCACCACAACCGCGCCGCGTAAGCCCCGCCCGCATCGTCGTAGGCGATCACTTGTTTACTGCTGTCGATGCCGATACTGCCCATTCTTTTCGCAAATACCGTTACGTCCGGCAACGGATGACGGCCATTCTTGCCGGTTTTCGTGCCCGATAAATCCTCGTCCAGATGCAAAAAATGTGCGCCCGGAATATGGCCTTCGGCATAAGCGCGACGGCCTTTCTCCAAGTCCATCAAATCGTGACGGCAGTCGCAAATCACAACGCTGCCGTCGTTAAGCCGTGCGGCAAGTTCTTGGGTGGTAACGAGTATAGGTGTCATGGGTTCCATCAGTGTTAGCAAGTTGTTCCCTATTGTAGCCGAGCCAGATTTATTACCCGCCACGCAGCTTGAAACGCTGAATCTTCCCCGTCGCGGTCTTAGGCAATTCTGCGATGAACTCAATCCAGCGCGGATATTTGAATGGCGCGAGTTTATCTTTCACGTGCTGCTTCAGTTCGTCCACCAGAGCATCGGATGCCAATTGCCCGGCCTTGAGCACGACGAATGCCTTGGGCTTGGTTAGCTTTTCTTCATCCTCATGGCCGATCACAGCGGCTTCCAACACGGCGTTGTGTGTCACCAGCGCCGACTCCACTTCGATTGGCGAAACGTATTGCCCGCTGACTTTAAGCATGTCGTCACTGCGTCCGCAATAGACGTAATAACCATCGGCATCCTGCAAATATTTGTCGCCGCTCTTTGTCCACTCGCCCGCAAAAGTCTGGTGGGTGCGTTCGCGGTTGTTCCAGTAAAGAATCGCGCGTGTCGGACCCTTCACATGCAGGTCGCCGACTTCGCCGTGTTTCACCGGCTGACCGTGGTCGTCCACCACGCGAACCTCATAACCCGGCACGGGTACGCCTGTCGTGCCGTAGCGCACAGCGCCGGGCCGATTGGACAAAAAGATGTGCAGCATTTCCGTCGAGCCTATACCGTCGAGAATTTCTACGCCGAAATGTTTATTCCAACGCTCGCCCAATTCCTTCGGCAGTGCCTCGCCCGCGGACGCACACACGCGCAACGTCAACTCGCTGCGCGCCGGCAAATCGAGACTGGCCAACAGCGCTGCGTATAACGTCGGCACGCCGTAAAAAATCGTCGGCTGATGTTGCTTGAGTCGTGTGAACACAGCCGCAGGCGTGGGCCGTTCCGCCATCAGAATAGTCGTTGCGCCCACGCTCATGGGAAAACTCAAACCGTTACCCAAGCCATAGGCGAAAAATAATTTCGCCGCGGAAAACACCACATCATTTTCGCGTATGCCCAAGATGGGCTTGCCGTATAGCTCTGCGGTCTGAATCAGGCTGGAATGCGCATGCACCGTGCCTTTCGGCGCACCGGTCGAGCCCGATGAGTAAAGCCAGAAACATATATCATCGCGCTTGGTTGGCGCCGCTTCGCACTCGGCATCCGCGCGCGACAATAGATCGGACAACAACAAGTGGCCGTGACTCTGCTTGCCGGAAATAATGACATGCTTGAGATCGGGCAAACCTTTTCCAAGCAGCGACGCGAACACCGGCAACAACGCTTCCGACACGATTAACACCTGCGCGCGGCTGTCGCGCAACATGAAGTCGTATTCCTGCGTGGTCAGCAGCGTGTTCACACATACCGGCACAATGCCCGCTTTGATCGCACCCAGAAATGCGGCGGGAAAATCGATCGTGTCATGCAGGCAAAGCAGCACACGCTGCTCGGCCACCACACCGAGCGCTTTCAGGGCATTGCCCGCGCGGTTAGCGCGTTCGGCAAGCTCACCATAGGTGTAGCGGCCGGCGTCATCTATGTAAGCGATGTTCTCGCGGCGCCCTACGACTAGGTTGCGCGCGAGCAGATCTTGCGCGGCGTTGTAATTTATTGGCTGCGCAGTATTGGTTGATGTTGTTGGATTGTCCATGGAGAAATTAGGTTGGTTTTTCAAAACATTCTAATCGTGTATTTTAGCGCCGCGAGGCGTTACAGATCACGTATCGCTCTCTGTGACCAAATCGGGAATATGACCAAACGCGATGCGCATCGGCGCCGCCTTTAGCGCCAAATAGGCGCCGCCGAAATATACTGCGTTTTTGCCATAGCGTAGGTTCAGCGCATCAACCGTAGCATTCAATTTATCACGGGGGCCATCATCGCCGAATAGCGACAACGTTTGGCCACGGGCTTCGATCAGGTTCAGCAATGTCACAGCCACCGCTAAGGGCCTGGTCTTGATTTTAGGACGTCGCTGCCAAATGATGGCCAACGCCTGCAACAATCGAAGCGTATCGTCGGTATGATCGAAGGGAATATCTTCGCTGAACCGCGCGCCATCCACGTATTTCACCGACACGTGCAGCGCACCCGCCATGCAGCCATAACTACGCATGCGCATGGCGGCTTTTTGCAATAGTTTATGCAACACAGAAAAAGCCGCTCGGTCGGAGCGCAGTTCCGGTCCGAGCACGTGGGAGTGTCCAACGGTAGAACGGGCGCTGGGCGGGGTATAAACGGCTTCGCCGCGCAGCTTGTCGTACATGCGTTCGCCCTCAATCCCGCCCCAGACCTTGCGTAGCGTGGTTCGATTGGCGCCACACAATTGTTCGACGGTCGCTATGCCGTATTGATGCAAGCGCTGTTCCATCGCACCCCCAATGCCGGTTAGATCGCGCAAGGCCAAGCGATAAAGGCACTGCGGCAGATCATCTTGATCAATCACCACCAAGCCATCGGGCTTTTGCATATCCGACGCGGTTTTGGCAAGAAAAGTATTGGGCGCGATGCCGATAGATGAACGCAACTCGCTGCCCACTTTTTTGGCGATGGTTTGTTTGATGTGCCCGGCAAGCGCGACGGCCTTGTCCCGTTGCCGCTCACGACCCATCAAATCGCACACCATTTCGTCGATAGAAAAAACCTGTTTTACCGGTGTGCATGATTCCACCGCCTTGACAAGCCGGTGATGAAATTCGACATACACACTGGGTTGCGCTTCGACCAGAATGATCTCTTTGCAAAGTTTCTTGGCGTCCGCCACTAAGGTGCCGGTTTTCACGCCAAACTTCTTCGCCTCGTAACTGGCGGCGATACAGCAGGTGGTGTCCGCCATCACCGGTACCACGCCAACCGGCTTGCCGCGCAACTCCGGGCGCAGTTGTTGCTCCACCGAAGCGAAATAGGAATTGAAATCGATAAACAGAAAAGCCAGGGACACTTGAGCACACCACGCAGACGTTCAAGTCATTGTAGCTCTATCGGCAATATCTTGCGTTTTTCAGTCCTCATGAACAATCATTCCGTCGACGACGTCAGGCTATCCGATGATCATGGACACCGGAAGTTAAGCTATTGATGTCATTTTCGCCAAAATGGTCGCACCTGGCTAGATTTTGCTGCCTGGCTACATCAACTCGATATTGCGCTGGGTTTCCCGTTCTAGGCGACGGCTGGACTGGACGCGGTTGAGATAGCCGTAGATATAGATCTTGCGCAAGGTCGAGGGATGGTAACCCGGACGGCCGGCGCCATTATCCGGCTTCGCGTAGCTTGTTCCACAGTTTCCATTTAGAAACCGGATAACGCCGCCAGTACTGCCGGATAGCCCAACCAGCTAGGCACCGCATCGCCAATCCATTTACACAGAAGTGCACGGTTTGGTGGCAAGTCACCTGGTGCAAATACGAAACTGTCTGGAAAGCCTTGGATGCGAGCCGCTTCCCTGGGGGTGATTACGCGCCGTTGCGAAGGGTGGATATAACGTCCTCGACCCGGAGTATTGAATCCAGTCGTAATAGTTTGCGACGGCTTATCCCAATCAAGTCGGCCGTATACCGAAGGGTACGTGTGCCCGTTCTTGTGACAATCCGGACGCACCTTGTTCGGCAGGTCATACAGGTCGTGGTCAAACAGATAGTTAATGCGTGCAACGTTCTCCAGTGACAGTGTCGGCACTGTATCCATGAACGACTTGTACTCAATTTGTTCAAGGTCGCCAATCGCTTCCCTGAGCGTCATTGGCGGTCGACCGAGCAGCCGCGGAACGTGGTTGATGTCAACATGAGGCTTTTGAGTGGCCACCAAAAAGTGCCTCTTGCGAGTTTGGGCAGCGCCAAGTTCGGTAGCGCTCAATACCGCGTCGCTGACGTGATACCCCGAATCCAAGAGCACTTTTCGTGCGGTAGCGACGACATCGGTCTTATCAGACAGCACCTCTGGCACATTTTCGATGACTGCCATCCGTGCCTTCAGCGCCACGACAGCCGCAGCTGTACTGACGTACAACATATTTCGAGGGTCACTGCGCCGCGTGTGGTTGTTCAGATTTGAATGGCCCTGGCACGGTGGGCCTGCGAGGACCAAATCAACACGCCCAGTAAGGGCGCCCAATCGGTTATCGACTACTTCCGGCGCGTATGCGAATTCGGCGCTCTCTCCACGACCATACACGTGGTAGTCGACGAGAGATGCGACACTGGCTTGGAGCACCGCAACCGGACTGAAGTTGCGTTTGTAGACCGCAACTGCGTCGACGTCAACGTCCACGGCGGCCAGTACCGTATATTTCATGCCAACGGCTTCGATTGCTTCCTGCGCCCCGAGAGATAAGCCCCCAGAGCCGCAGAACAAGTCGACCGCGTGAATTGCGCCTGCGTACTGGATATCGGGACGGACTCCGCGAAGTACGTGTTGCCACCATTGGTGTGACAGCGGTGTGCTACCCGAAGTCTTGGCTTTTACCGTAGACGTCCCCGTCAGCGCGCCCGCGACTACCGTGCGGACGAGACCGCCCCGGGTCCTACGAAATTCCTCCTTGAGCATCGTTGAACGCCTACTTACCTTTCTTTAGGTCATTGCTCAACTCCAGCACCAAGCCTTCTGCTTGGGCCGAAGTCAAAAACTCGAAAACAACGTTCGCGTGAAGACGGCGAAGTCTCTTCGCTAATTCTCGCACTCCCTCGACCGTCAGTTTCTTCGCTTTGAGTTGCCCGGCCTGAAGGCGCAACAGTGCCTTTGCTACGGCACGGGCGTTCGCGTAACCTTGGCGCAAAATGTGTGACCGCCATAGGTCTTGGTCTCCCGTCCGCGCCAGATGATACGGATCTCTGTCATTACTGTCCTTGACAAGTTCCGCCCGCAGCCAGAGCCGAAAGAAAAGATTTTCAGCGCGTTGTCCGATGCCGTAATTCGCGGCTTTCGCGTGCCGGCCGGTTGCGCCGAATCGCCATTCTACGATATCCGCAAACTGCATGACCGCGAGCCAAGTCCAGAAATCAAGATCGTGTAACGCCGCGCGGTCGCAGTTTGCAAGACCTTGGTGAACTATTACGCACGCTCGCTGTTCAAATCGTCCGCCTTCCTTGTCGCGCTCGCGAAGTTTCGCTGGAAACGATTTCTTCAATTTACGCAACTCGTCGCCGAGCTTTGTGAAAACCGCAAGGTCTATCACGTCGCCTGAGCCAACCGTGCGCTGGAAATCATCCGGCGACGGTTCCTCCCCATTGTCCCTGGCGGTCAGATACCTCACCGCGTCATCACCCATCATGACGTTGTATTTGCTCATCCCACCCTCCGACCTGAAGCTACCAGCATTGTGCGCGTCAGTTCAGCTTCGGCTTGTAGTACTGCCTGAAGCTGCGTTCCGCTGCTATCTTTCGCGAACTGAATCAGCTTTGCCCCTGGGATGCCGGTCATCTTTGTCAGACGAGTCGAAACTACATCAAGGATACTATCTGGATGCGGAACAACCCCGGTCTGTAGGTTATTGAATCCCACAGTCAATATGGTCGTGACCACGTCCACATAGATGCTCTTGATGAGCGCTTTGGCCACGGGCGATTCCTCATCGCGGGCAAGTGCGGCGTTGAGGGATTTGCTTATGTACACTTTCACCAAATCCGGCATGGTGTCACATGGTTGATTCAGGTCGGTCCCTAACATATCGACAAAATATGTCGTTGAAGCTGGAAGACCCTTGGCCTTAAACCAATCTTCGTCTACTGGTGTAAGGCTGAAGTTTGCATTGTCGCGAGTCCGAGTAACGGTGAAGGTTTTCTTGGCAATCCAACTCCCCGCGCGTTGCGCGAGGCCCACAGCGGCCTTCCGATTTTTTGATAGGACAACAGCTAGGTGAATCCGCGTGGCACCAGTCCAGCTAGCACATTCGAGTGCCGATTCCCCGAGTTCAATAGGGCCACTCACCACCTCAGCCAGGTTGGCGCTATGCAGAACTGTCGTATGTTTCAGAACCCGGTCTTCGATTGAGACCAAGAGTGTTTGGTCCTTTAGCAGAGCCCCGACGCTCTCCTCAAGGTCTTTGGGTGGAGCGGTTACTTGGATTGCAGGTGACAATCGCTCACGGTCAATAGAGTCGACTTGAATTACCGGGCGCGGCTCAAAGCTGGCATCGGCATAGAGTCGGAATTCGGCATCCGAAAGATAATTTTCCGCCGATTTGAACGGACGTACAACCTTCGATTCCTCCCGCTCCCAGCGTTTCGTAATCTCCGTTGTTTCCACAGCGGTAGGCATCACGCGGTCTCCCTGACTATCACTCGGACACGTGTGGTCCAGTCGGGTCGATAGACGTCCGTTCTAAACTTGAACAGCGGATTGCTGTCATGGTCAAGCTTCAACATTACGTGCCCTGGCTTGTCTTTGTCTGTCGTTTGTTTGACGTCGGTGGTCGTGACCGCGGTTGAAATGGGGTCCTCCCTTGA
>JBDSJK010000113.1:0-8961 GCA_039917535.1 Burkholderiales bacterium | reverse complement strand
AGGAATTCGTGAACAAGGACAAGATTCCTTATTTTTCGGCCTCTTTTTCTGCTCATCTAACGGACCCGGCAAAAACGCCTTATAACTTCTTTCCCGGACCAAGTTATTCCGATCAACTGCGAGCCTGGTTAAGTTGGGTAAAAGAAGACTGGAAAGATCGTGGCCGCAAGCCGCGTGTTTCCTTTATCTTTGGCGACAATCCTTACGGACGTTCGCCAATCGCGGCGGGCAAGGCTTTTGCTAACGAGATAGGCATCGAAATCGCGAGCGAGGAAGTGGTCCCCGGCAACTTCCAAGATGCGACCAGTCAGTTATTGAATATGCAAAAGAATAATGCCGACTATGCATACATCAACGTTACGACGACCGGTGCCTCAATCATCCTTAAAGATGCGAAAAAACTGGGGCTTAAAATCAAGTTTGGCTCGAATCCCTTTGGTTTCAGCGAGAAGTTGCCGGAAGTGGCCAAGGCCGCGGCAGAGGGTGTGACGGGCGTCATGCCCCATGTTCCTTACGGCACCGATGTGCCGGGCATGAAGGCGATTCTGGATTTCAACAAAGGGAAAACGCCGAAAACATCTTTGGATGCGATTTACGTTCGCGGCTGGACCAGCGCCACCGTATGGGTCGAAGCGCTTAAGCGTGCCGATAAAGCGGGCGCGTTGAATGGCGAAGGCATCAAGAAGGCGATGGAATCGTTGATCGATTTCAGCGTCGGCGGTTTAGCGCCGAATCTGACTTATACTTCGACCGACCATCGCCCCGCCACCCGTACACCGGTGTATATCATCCAAGACGGCAAGCTTGTGAAAGTGAAGGAATACGAACTGCCGCGCCGCAAAGACTGGCTCGGCATGTAGGCCGGCACCACGAAGACTCCCTTTCGGTTTACCGCAAGGGAGTTTCTTTCTTCCCGGTTTGCCCACTCGCAATGTTGCACGTCAACAATATCGAAGTCATATACGATAAGGCTATCCTGGTGCTGAAGGGCATGTCATTGGCCGTGCCGGAGGGTAAGATCGTCGCGCTGCTCGGTTCCAACGGCGCGGGGAAAAGCACTACACTCAAGGCGATCTCGGGCCTGCTCAAGGCGGAGGAGGGTGAGGTAACGGACGGCGATATCCAGTTTCAGGGTGAGCGGCTCGACAAGCTTGAGGCCGAGCAAATCGTCCGGCGCGGCGTGTTTCAGGTCATGGAAGGGCGGCGTGTATTTGAAGATTTGACCGTCGATGAGAATATTCAAATGGGCGGCTATATTCGCTCCGATCGAGCGGGCCTCAAGCGTGACCATGACTTGATGTTCGACTATTTTCCGCGCCTGAAGGAGCGCCGCAATCAATTGGCCGGCTATCTGTCTGGCGGCGAACAGCAAATGTTGGCCATCAGCCGGGCACTGATGTCGCGGCCTAAATTGATCTTGCTGGACGAGCCGTCGCTGGGTTTGGCGCCGTTGTTGGTTAAGGAAATTTTTGCCATCATCCAAAAAATAAACCGTGAGGAAAAAACCACTCTGCTGTTGGTGGAACAAAATGCCAATCTTGCGCTGTCCATCGCGGATGTCGGCTATATCATGGAAAACGGCCGCATCGTGCTTGACGGTGATGCCGAGAAGCTGAGAAACAACGAGGATGTGAAGCGGTTTTATCTGGGTGCCGGTGCCGAGGGCGAGAAAAGAACCTATAAGAATCTGAAATTCTACAAGCGACGCAAGCGCTGGCTTTCCTAACGACGAAATTTAGTATCGCAATGACTACTCTGCGCAGCAGCTATCTCTTTGATGCGGCCCTCGAAACTCAGGATGCACCTGCAAGCGCAGCTTACCTCGGGGCGCGGTTAAGGGCTGCGCTAAGACACGCATACGACCACGCACCTAGACTGAAGGCACAGTGGGATGGCTTAGGCGTGAAACCGGACGCCGTGCAAAGTCCGGCGGATTTGCACCTACTTCCCGTGACGCGCAAGGATGAGCTAGCCAGCATCCAATCCACGGCATTGCCCTTTGGTGGCTTGAACTCTGTGGCGGTAGAAAAGATGGCGAGAGTTTTCATATCGCCGGGTAATATCTACGATCCCCAGGGCGCTGCTGCGGACTTCTGGCGCTTCGCCCCCGCCCTGGCGGCGGCGGGTTTTCGTGCCGGGGATCTGGTGCTCAATACGTTTTCCTATCACATGACTCCCGCCGGATTTATGTTCGATGGCGCGTTGCGTCACCTCGGATGTGTCGTTGTGCCCACCGGCGTTGGGCAAACGGAGCAGCAAGTCCGTATCGCGTCTGACCTAGCCGTGACGGGCTTTGTAGGCACGCCAAGTTTTTTGTATACGCTACTGACGAAAGCGCGGGAACTCAATACGCCGTTGAAGATTGAAGTCGCCTTCGTCACGGCGGAAATGCTGCCGCCCAGCTTGCGCGCCGAGCTGGAGAATGATTTTGGCATCCGCGTCCTGCAAGGTTATGGCACCGCGGATTTAGGCATGCTCGCCTACGAATGTCCGCAGAAGGACGGCATGCATTTGCATCCCGAATGCATCGTCGAAATCCTCGATCTAGAAACCCGTCAGCCTGCCGAGCCAGGTCAGCCGGGTGAGGTGGTCGCGACGATTTTTGATGAAGCTTACCCGCTCATCCGCTTTGCCACGGGCGACGTCAGCAGTTGGAGCAATCCCACGGCTTGCAGTTGCGGCCGCACGGCGCCTAAGCTTTCAGGCATACTCGGTCGCGTCGGCGACGCGGTGAAGGTGAAGGGGCTGTTTATCCGTGGTAGCCAGATGGACAGCGTGATTAAACAGTTTCCCGAAGTTGCGAAATACCAGGCTATCGTGACCCGTGACCAGCATCAAGATCAATTGCGCTACGTGGTGGAGCTTGCTAGAGGAATGCCTGGAGACGCGCTCCCAGAGCGGCTCGCGGAGGCATTGCGCAGCGAGCTGAAGGTGCGTGGCGAGGTTGAAATTGTTGCATTTGGCAGCCTGCCGCAAGGGGCAAAAAAGATCGACGACCGCCGGGTGTGGAAGTAAGCCGTGGCGCAGCTCGAGGTGAAAGGCATCACCTTGCGCTTCGGCGGCGTGACCGCCATCAAGTCCGTGGGCTTCGGCGTGGAGCAGGGCACCATCCACGCCATCATCGGGCCTAACGGCGCGGGCAAGACCAGCATGCTGAATTGCATCAGCGGCGTGTATCGACCGCAGCAGGGCAGCATACATCTGCAAGGACTAGACGTAACGCCATTGTCGCCCTACGCGCGAACTGGGTTGGGGCTGGCACGCACGTTCCAGAATATCGCGTTGTTTAAGGGCATGACGGTGCTCGACAATTTGCTCATCGGTCGACATACCCACCAAAAAACCGGTGTATTGGCAGGCGGTGTTTACTACGGCGAGGGGCAAAGGGAAGAGGTTGTCCATCGCGAATACGTCGAAGACATTATTGATTTCCTCGAGATACAAGCAATCCGGAAAAAAACCGTCGGCACACTTGCGTACGGCTTGCAAAAGCGTGTCGAGTTGGCTCGTGCCCTTGCGCTAGAACCGAAAATTCTGTTGCTCGACGAGCCCATGGCCGGCATGAACGCCGAGGAAAAAGAAGACATGGCGCGCTTCGTGCTGGATATCAACGAAGATCGCGGCACGACAATCGTGATGATCGAGCACGACATGGGCGTCGTAATGGATATTTCCAATCGCATCGTGGTGCTGAATTTCGGCCAGAAGATCGCGGACGGTACACCGGACGAAGTACAGCGCGATAGCGCCGTGCAAAAAGCATACCTCGGCCAAGACGAATAGTGGACGCGCTAGATACCTTCCCGAAATTGCTTGCCCGCAACGCACGGGAGTTTGGCGGTAAGACGGCGCTGCGTGAAAAGCAATTCGGTATCTGGCGTTCGTTTTCTTGGCAGCAGTATCACGACCGAGTGCGGGATTTTTCCTTAGGCCTGGTGAGCTTGGGATTCGAGCCGGGCGACAAAGTCGCCATCATCGGCGGCAACCGGCCCGAGTGGGTGTGCGCGGAGCTTGCCACCCAGGGAGCGGGCGGCGCGAGCGTAGGGATTTACCAAGATTCAAATCTAAATGAAGTCGCGTTCGTGATCGATCATTGCGACGCGACGTTTGTTGTTGCCGAGGATCAGGAGCAGGTCGATAAGATCCTCGAGATGATAGACACGCTGCCGAAGCTTAAGAAGGTAATCTACACGGATCCGCGCGGCATGCGCAAATACGACCATCCGACGCTGCTGGGATTTAACGCAGTCGAGGCGCAGGGCAGGGCGCTGCACTTAGCCGAACCAAACCGCTGGGAACAAAACATCGCCCAAGGCAAGGGCAGCGATACGGCGATTATTTCTTACACCTCCGGCACGACAGGTTTTCCAAAAGGCGCCGTGCTCACGTTTGATAATCTCATCGTCATGGCGCAGAGCGTGAACGCCATCGATCGGAAATTTTCCAGCGATGAATTCGTTTCGTTTCTCCCACTGGCGTGGATCGGCGAGCAGATGGTGTCCGTGACCATTAGTCTGTTGGTCGGTTTTACCATTAATTTTCCCGAAGACCCCAATACTGTCTTGGAAGACATAAGGGAAATCGGCCCGCACAGCATGTTTGCGCCACCGCGCGTGTGGGAAAACATGAACTCCACCGTTCAAGTGAAGATCATGGACACCACGCCGTTTAAGCGTTTCATGTACAACTTGTTCATGCCTGTCGGCCACAAGATCGCCGACCTCAAATTCAAGAAGCAAGGGGTGCCGCTGCACTGGGCGTTGTTGCATAAACTGTCCTACTGGCTGCTGTTTAGACCGCTAAAAGATCGCTTAGGTTTGTCTAACCTGCGCACCTGTTCGACGGGCGGCGCGGCCATGGGGCCCGATGTGTTTCGTTTTTTTCACGCGCTGGGTGTGCCGCTCAAACAGCTTTATGGCCAAACCGAGATCAGCGGAATTTCCTGTATTCACCCGGACGGTGATGTGCAGTTTCATACCGTCGGCAAGCCCATACCCGGTACGGAGGTGATGATTGCCGCCGATGGGGAAATTCTCTCCCGTAGCCGCTCGGTCACGCCGGGCTATTACAAAAATGACGAAGCGACGAAGCAAGCCATCCGCGATGGCTGGTTGCATTCAGGCGACGCGGGTTATTTGACGGAAGACGGCCAACTGGTGGTGATTGATCGCATTAAAGACGTGATGCGGCTCGCCGACGGGACACAATTTTCGCCGCAGTATATCGAGAACCGCCTCAAGTTTTCGCCCTACATCAAGGAGGCAGTGGTGATTGGTAGCGATCGGCCTAAGCTAACGGCGATGATATGCATTGACATGAGTATCGTTGGAAAATGGGCGGAGAACAATAAGCTCTCTTACACGACCTATACGGACTTGGCCGCGAAACCACCGGTTTACGATTTGCTGGAAAAAGAAGTGGCGAAAGTCAACGAGACTTTGCCGCTAGCAGCAAAGCTTAAGCGGTTTGTTTTGCTCTATAAGGAATTAGACGCTGACGATGAGGAACTGACCCGCACGCGCAAGGTTCGACGCGGCCTGGTGGAAGAGCGCTACAAAGACGTGATCGACGCGTTATACAGCGATAAGACCAGCGTGCCGATGGATGCGACCATCAAGTTTCAGGACGGCAAGACGGCGCGCTTTCAAACGACATTGTTAGTCCGGGATCTCGCGTAAAACCATGGATATGGTATTTTTTCTGCAGCTTGTCATCAACGGCCTGGTGGTGGGCAGCGTCTATGCGTTGGTTGCGCTCGGCTTCGTGATTATCTACAAATCCACCGGCGTAGTAAATTTTGCCCAAGGCGAATTTTTGTTGTTGGGCGCGTATGTGAGCCTTGCCATCGTGGGCCAATATCACATGTCGTTTTGGTTTGCCGCCGCGATTACTTTATTGTTTTCCGTGGTTCTGGGCATGCTGATTGAACGGCTAATACTGCGTCCCATGATCGGCGAACCGGTCATATCCGTGATCATGGTGACACTCGGATTATCGAGTGTGCTGAAGGCCGTTGTGCAAGGTATTTGGGGCACGGATACGCGGCCATTCCCGGAAATTTTTCCCGCGACACCGGTGCAAATTGGCCCACTGCCTGTGTCCCAGGGCTATCTGTGGAGCGTGGCCTGTGTCGTCTTGTTGTTACTGCTATTTTCACTGTTCTTCAAGTATTCCCGTGCCGGAATCGCCATGCGTGCCACGGCGTTTTCCCAACAAGTCGCCCAGTCCATGGGCATTTCTGTGCGCCGGATGTTTGCGCTGGCGTGGGCGATTGCCGCCGTGGTGTCGGCCATCGGCGGGATTCTGCTCGGCGGCGTGCGCGGTGGCGTGGACGCAGCGCTGGCGGCCATCGGACTCAAAGTAATTCCCGTGGTGATACTCGGTGGGCTGGACAGTGTGCCTGGCGCCATCGTGGGTGGGCTCTTGGTCGGCGTTCTGGAAAACCTAGCGGGCGGTTATCTTGATCCGCTGTTTGGCGGCGGCGTCAAAGAAGTGGCGCCATTTGTAATCTTGGTGTTGATCTTGATGATCAAGCCCTACGGACTGTTTGGTAAAATCCACATTGAGCGCGTTTAGGTGCAGCGCCACGAGCAAGGTGCAGAGCGGGTCTTCGGGCTATGGTGCCTGCGAGGCAAGCTGGATGCGCCTCGCAGCTATGCCGTTTGACAAAAATTTAGAGAACCATAGCGATGATTAAGTGCGGCGATTTTCGGACCAGTTATGCGAAGGACATGTCGATCTTCAACACCGATTTTGCCCGTTATTGTCTGATCGCGTTTTTGATTATCGTCATGCTGTTTCCCGCCTGGTCAACCACCTATTGGCTCGATGTTGCCAACCGTGTCGGCATTGCCATTATCGCCGCCATCGGCCTGAATATCTTGACGGGTTACACGGGTCAAATCTCGATGGGAAACGCGGCGTTTCTCGCCGTCGGCGCATACGCCACGGGGTGGTTAGCGAACAACGCGGGCTTACCGTTTATGATCGCGATTCCACTGTCTGGGTTGATCACCGCGGCGGTGGGAATGATCTTTGGTATTCCTTCACTGCGCTTAAAGGGCCTGTATCTTGCCATGGCCACGCTGGCGGCCCATTTCATTATTGAATTTGTAATTGTGAAATGGACTTCAGTGACAGGCGGCGTGAACGGTATGAGCATACCTTACGCGAGCTTATTCGGGGTTGAGATCGACAGCGATCGTAAGCTTTATTATTTGATCTACGTGCTGACGATCCTGTTCGCATTCTTCGCAACGAATTTGTTTCGAACCAAGGTGGGTAAAGCGTTTGTAGCGATTCGCGATCAAGATATTTCCGCCGAGGTGATGGGTGTAAATATCTTCAAATACAAATTACTGGCATTTGGTGTAAGTTCGTTTTATGTGGGCGTCGCCGGTTCGCTCATGGCTTACCAAGCGCGCATCGTCAGTCCGGAGAATTTCCCCATCACCGTTGCCATCGATTATTTAGCCATGATCATCATTGGTGGGCTGGGCAGCATCCTCGGCAGTATCCTTGGCGCAATTTTTATTACCGTGCTTCCAGAGGTTTTGCGCCTTGCAACAACAGCACTAAGCGGTGTTTATCCCGACCTAGTGGGTTTGTTTGCATCCATCAAAATGGGCGTATTTGGCTTGATTATTGTGCTTTTTCTCGTATTTGAACCCGATGGTATGGCCTCACGCTGGCGCAAAATAAAAACCTACTGGCGCTTGTACCCATTTTCTTACTAGTATTACGCTGCATTGCAGCATCATTTTGCCTATTGCTATTCAATCAATTTAGGGAATATAGTACTGTTACGACGTCGAGACGTCTGACCTAGACAATCCGATGGTTGTAATTTCATGGTTTGGTAGCTAGTAATCGCAAGTCGTAGTTAGTCTGAGGTTCGTAGTATTTCTCAAGCTCTTTACGCAGTACGTCCTTAAAACACTTTGGAGGCAGGAGTAATGAATAAGTTAAGCAAATTGGCGTTAAGCGTTGCCGCTGGCGCAACGCTCGCGACCATGCTTGGAAGTGCAATCCAAGCTAGCGCAGCAGATATTACGTGGGATCGCTTGGTAAACGCCCACAAGGATCCCAACAACTGGTTGATGTATCATCAAGACTTCAGAAGCTGGCACCACAGTGCACTGTCGCAAATCAATACCAGCAACGTACAAGATCTACGAGTTGAATGGATGCACAGCCCCGGCGCCGGTAAGCGTGGCATTCAATCCTTCCCGATTGTCGCTGACGGGGTGTTGTACTACACCTCGTCCATGGGTCAAATCTATGCCCTGAATGCAGCCACCGGTGCACACAAATGGAAGTTCGTTCCCAAGATCGACGAAGAGCGTGGCAACGGCACCTTTTACAACCCCTACAACCGCGGCGTGGCGATCGGCTACGGCAAGGTTTACATGGGCACGATCGATGGACGCATGATCGCCGTGGACATGGAAACCGGCAAGCAAGTTTGGGACACCCAATTGATGACCGTAGAGAAGGGCAACAAAGGCTTCACCGGTGCGCCTATCGTCGTTAAGGATAAAGTCATCATCGGTTCGAACGGTGGCGAGTTGTCTGGCTGCTGCGGGCCGATCTTTGGTGTGGATGCTGCGACCGGTAAAATGGCCTGGCAATTCGATACCATCGGTGGTGACGAGCGCTCCCGCGCAAGCTGGGGGAACGATAGCTGGAAAATCGGTGGTGGTGGTTGGATGACCGGTAACTACGACGCAGAAACCAATACCGTGTTTTGGGGCACTGCAAACCCGGCGCCCGACTATGACTGGGCCGGCGAAAAATGGAAGACGGAAGGTGCTCGCCCCGGCGATAACCTGTATTCCTCTTCTGTTATCGCGCTCGACGCCGATACCGGTAAGCTGAAGTCTTACTTCCAAGAAATGCCCCATGACGCCTGGGACTTCGACAGCGCCGTCGGTGAGTTCATGATGATCGATCGCGGCGGCA
>JBDSJK010000112.1:0-8248 GCA_039917535.1 Burkholderiales bacterium | reverse complement strand
GACAGCGTGGTTTGCGTGACATAGGCGAGTTTAGTTGACTGTCTGACTTGCAACTTGGCTACGTCATGTTCCGATTCCACGAGATACATGCCCGACGTGGCTTGCCCCATGGTGCCTTCCACTTCCGGATGTCCCGCGTGACCGATCATGATAATTTCCAGGCCCTTCGCGGCCATGCTTGCCACTTCGGCGTGGACTTTTGTGACCAGCGGGCAAGTGGCGTCAAACACCGTGAAGCCACGCTTATCGGCTTCGGCGCGGACGGCTTGCGAAACACCGTGGGCGCTGAATACCAACGTGCTGCCAGCGGGGACTTCGTTTAAATCCTCGATGAAAATCGCCCCTTTCGCTTTCAAATCATCAACAACGTATTTGTTGTGAACCACTTCGTGTCGCACATAAATCGGCGCGCCATAACGTTCCAACGCGCGCTCGACCATTTCGATTGCGCGATCGACACCAGCGCAAAAACCGCGTGGATTCGCTAACAGAACATCCATGTTGTCATCTCAATATCATTCCGGGATGGGCTGAAGAGCCAATACCAGAGCGGCTCTCAAGGCATGCTTTGCCACGAGGCAATATCCATCTGCGTGGTGGCGCGGGTTGCAAATAGCACTCATCGTCGCCGTGCAAGACCCGGTTGAGCGGGTTTACGAAAGCTGTCCCAAATCAACAGCGCTGCGCCTATCGTAATCGCGGAATCGGCAATATTAAACGCAGGCCAATAGTAATCCGCCGCGTGGACTTGAATAAAATCGACAACATGCCCGAGCAGCATACGATCAACCAGATTGCCCAGCGCGCCACCCAATATCAGCGCCAACGCAGCGTTGAACAGCCGATGATTTTGCGGTTTGCGCAGCAGTACGACGATAACAATAGCCGCAATCACTGCGATAGCGGTGAAGAAAATTCGCTGCCACCCGCCCGCATCGGCGAGAAAACTAAACGCCGCGCCCGTGTTGTAGGCCAATACCATATTGAAGAACGACGTAATCGCCACACTGTCGCCCAATTGAAATCGCGACGTGACCCAAAATTTCGTGAGCTGATCGAGAAGGATGACCATCGCGCTCAAGCCTAACCAGCGGGTCCAGTTAGGCATAGCGGCGCGGTTCTCCGTCACCAAAAAGATTTTGCACACAGCGGCCACAGATCATGGCGTGGGCCGTATCGGCACCCACGTCGGCGCGATAGTGCCAGCAACGCTCGCATTTTGTGTGTGCACTGGGCTGTGCCCGCATGGCGATCCCGTCCAGCCCGGTCGCGCGTGCGTCAGGGTGAGTGCTGCCATGGACGCGCGCCTGAGAGGTGATGAAAATGAAGCGAATGTCATCGTCGAACGAGGCCAGAAACTCAGTGGTTGCTGTGTCAGCGTACAAATCAACTTCCGCCGCCAGCGACGAACCGATGGTGCCGGCAGCGCGCAGTTCCTCCAACTGCTTCGCCACGCGCGAGCGCAATTGGCGCATGGCCGTCCAGCGGTGCAACAGTTTGTCGCTGTTACCGATCGCGGGCAAGTCATACCAGGTGTGCAGAAACACGCTGTCATCCGCTTTGCCGGTGAGCACCATCCACGCTTCCTCCGCAGTGAAGCTCAAAATGGGCGCCATCAATCTTACCAGCGTATGAGTCATGTGATAAAGCGCGTTTTGTGCCGCGCGCCGCGCGCGCGAATTTTCACCGCCGGTGTAAAGCCGATCCTTCAAGATGTCCAAATAAAATCCGCCCAAATCCTCGGAGCAAAAACTCTGCAACTTTTGCGTCACCGTGTGGAATTCGTAGCGCGCGTAATCATCGCCAAGATCCTTTTGCAGATTGGCTGTCAGGGCGATGGCATAGCGATCGATCTCTAACCATTCGGCAACGGGCAGGGCATGTTTGGCCGGATCAAAATCGGCGATATTCGCCAACAAAAAACGCAGCGTGTTGCGAATTCGGCGATAGCTTTCCACCACACGCTTCAAGATTTCGTCGGAAATCGACAGATCGCTTGAGTAATCCGTTGCCGCAACCCACAGCCGCAAAATGTCGGCGCCGAGCGAATCCATCACTTTCTGCGGCGCGACGCCGTTGAACTGCGACTTGCTCATTTTCTTGCCGGCGGCGTCCACGGCGAAGCCGTGGGTCAGTAACGCTTCATAGGGCGCGCGGCCGTTCAACATGCAACTCACCAACAGCGAAGAATGAAACCAACCGCGGTGCTGGTCAGAGCCTTCCAAATACAAGTCTGCTGGAAAACGATCTGGGTGAGAGCCAGACAATTGCTGCGGACCGCCTAACACTGTCTGGTGCGTTGACCCGGAATCAAACCAAACATCGAGAGTATTTTTGGTTTTCTCGTATTGGGTCTCATCACCGCCTATCCAGGTGCTCGCGGGATAACGCTGCCAGGCCTCGATGCCTTCCTGCTCAACCTTCGCGGCAACTTTCTCAAGAATTGCCAAGGAATCGGGATGTAACTCGCCGGTTTCTTTGTGCTGAAAAAACGGCATTGGCACGCCCCATTGCCGCTGACGCGACAACGTCCAATCGGGGCGATTGGCAATCATGTTGTGCAGGCGCTGTTTGCCCCAAGCAGGGAAAAATTGCGTCTTTTCGATTGCCGCCAGCGCGAGTTCGCGCAAACTTTTCCCGTCGGCACAGGGCTTGTCCATGCTCGCAAACCACTGGCTCGTGGCGCGATAAATAATCGGCGTTTTGTGCCGCCAGCAGTGCATGTAACTGTGCATGAATTTGCTGGCGTTGAACAGCACGCCGACTTCTTTCAGCTTATCGACAATGAGCGGATTCGCTTTCCAGATATTCAGTCCGCCGAAAAATTCCAGTGACTCCGCAAACTTTCCAATGCCTGTCACGGGTGACAGAATATCGTCGTCTTTCATCCCGTAGCGCTTGCAGGACTCGAAGTCTTCTATTCCATAAGCGGGCGCGCTGTGCACGATGCCGGTGCCTTGTTCTAGCGTGACGTAATCACCGAGATAGACGGGTGAGTAGCGATCGTAGAAAGGATGGCGGAAGCGAATATTTTCTAACGACGCGCCGTTTGTTCGTTCAATAACTTCGCCGCTCAAGCCGTAGCGAGTGAGGCACGTTTCACGCAAATTTTCCGCGAGCAACTGCGTGCCTTTCTCTGTCTTGACCAGGCAGTACATGAACTCTGGATGCACGTTCAGCGCCTGATTCGAAGGAATCGTCCACGGCGTCGTCGTCCAAATCACCGCATAAACGGGGCCGACAATTTCCTTCAAGCCGAATGCCTGCGCAAGCTTAGGGCGATCTTCCTCCGCCAACGCAAACCCCACGTCGATCGCGAAATCCTCGCGGTCTTCGTATTCAACTTCCGCTTCGGCGAGTGCGGAGCCGCAATCGAAACACCAGTTCACCGGTTTCAGGCCGCGATACACGAAGCCCTTTTTCATGAGCTTGCCAAGGACACGAATTTCATCGGCCTCGTTTTTGAAATCCATGGTCTTGTAAGGATGCTCCCAATCGCCCAACACGCCGAGGCGGATGAAGCCCTTCTTCTGGTGTTCAATCTGTTCACTGGCATACGCGCGCGCGAATTTTTGTGTTTCTTCGACGGGAATATTCTTGCCGTGTTTTTTCTCGATCTGAATTTCGATCGGCATGCCGTGGCAATCCCATCCCGGCACATAGGGCGCATCGAAACCCGCCAGGATTTTGCTCTTGACGACGATGTCTTTGAGGATTTTGTTGACCGCATGACCGATATGAATATCGCCATTCGCGTAGGGCGGACCATCGTGCAAAATAAATTTTGGCCGGCCTTTGCTTGCTTCGCGGATGCGTTGATAGAGCTTGTTCTGCTGCCATTGCGCGACCCACCCCGGCTCGCGCTGGGCGAGATCGCCCTTCATGGGGAATGGCGTGCCCGGTAAATTCAGTGTTTTTTTATAGTCAGTCATACATGGCTGTTGAGATAGTGTCTGGCTTGATCCACGTCGCGCTGGATCTGTTGGCGCAATCTGTTGAGGTCTTCGTATTTTTCTTCGTCGCGCAGTTTGTGCAAAAACTCCACGGTCACATGGCGGCCGTAAATGTCCGCATTGAAATCGAGCACGTGGACTTCTAGCATCGGCGTGCCGTTCGCCATTACCGTTGGCCTCACGCCCAAACTCGCCACAGCGGGCAATGCCACCACGCCTATGCCGTGCAATTTTACTGCAAAGATTCCCGTAAGCGGCGCGCGGCGACGTTTCAGTGCGATGTTCGCCGTGGGAAAGCCGAGTTTGCGACCCAGTTTTTCGCCGTGCATCACGCGACCGCTCATGCTGTAAGGCCGGCCTAGTAATTTTTCTGCGCGAGGGAAATCACCTTCCGCTAAGGCGGCGCGCACTGCCGTGCTCGATACGCGCTCGCCCGCGACTTCGATGCTGTGCATGGCCTCAAGCTGAAATTCGTAGCGTTTGGCCATCTGCGCGAGCAAGGCATAATCGCCGCCGCGCCGCGCTCCAAAACGAAAATCGTCGCCGACCAGCAGCCAACCTATGCCCAGGTTTTTGACCAACAAGTCCACGACGAACGCATCGGGCACGATGGACGCGAAGGCTAAATTGAAGCGCTGTACATAGACGCGATCAATGCTTCGCTGCTTGAGGCAATCCAATTTTTCCCTAAGCGAGGTGAGCCGCGCCGGCGCTTCGTCTGGTGTGAATAGCTCGCGCGGGTGCGGCTCGAATGTCATCACTGCCGCGGGCACGGCCAACTCGCGTGCGACAGCGCACAGGCGATCCAGCATGGCTTGATGGCCAAGATGAACGCCATCGAAATTGCCGATAGTGAGCGCGATGGGGGTATCGAACTTGCCTCGCGCGTGCCGGTAGACCTGCATGGTTGCTGCGTAAAAGGCCTAATCGTAGCCTATTTCAGCGCATTGGGTCTAGAGAAGCGGCGTGGACGGTGCATCAGAACGGTTGCGCTTCCCCCAGAAAATTATGACTCAATTCATCACACATTAATGCAGAGTTTTCACGGCAACCCGCCTGGAGAGACAACACCAGTGCGGCTTTCAGGCCATGAATCGCCACCAACCAGCATCCATGCGCCTTACAGCACAGTGACCATGAACGCTTTCAGCAATTGCGTGTCGAATTTCGATCGCCACTGTCAGCATCGGCAACACCCTCGTCCTAATTAGGGCACGTCCTGGAACGCGCGCAGAAAGGAAAATTTATGAAGAAGGTTAAATCTGCTGCCGATAACTTGCGGCCGGAGTATTATCGGGAAGATCTGGGCAAGGGTGTACGGGGTAAGTATCTCGCTTCGTATCAAACAGGCTCAAATCTGGTTCTATTTAACCCCGATATTGCGAAAGCTTTCCCTAGCGCTGAAGCTGTAAATGAGGCGCTGCGTGGCTTGCTGGAATTAACCGAGCAAACCAACAAGCTAGCCCGGTGCTCAAGCGGACGCACGGAAAAACGGCACACCGCTTAACTTTTGAGGTTAAGCCCCCCGCCGCGCGAAATCTCTAACCCGAAAGCCAAGTAGCGCAAGAGTTCCAAAATACGCCGCAACGCCAAGCGCGACCAGCATAGCCAGTTTCAAAAGCTTGCTGTGTGTAGGCATGATCAACCAACTGGCTGTATCTCCTGAAAACCACCACAACACCCCGCCCATGACAACGAGCGCGACGCAAAGTTTAGCGAAGAATATTACCCAGCCGAACTGAGGTTGATATATGTCGTAACTGCGTAATTTGTAGAACAAGAATGCCGCATTGAAACAAGCGCCCAATCCCGTCGCCAGTGCAAGTCCGGCGTGTTGCAACGGGAAAATCAGCATGCAATTTAGGCTCTGCGTGACCAGTAGGGTAATGACGCCGATCTTGACCGGCGTTTTGATATTTTGTTGGGCATAAAATCCGGGCGCGAGAATTTTCACCAGGATCAATCCGGTGAGCCCGATGCTGTAGGCCACGACTGCGTTGCGCGTCATCCACACGTCGTGTGCGCTGAATTGTCCATAGTGAAACAAGGTTGTAACCAGCGGCACGGCCAGCAAGGCCAGCGCCAGCGCGGCGGGTAACGTCAACATTAAGGTGAGGCGTAGGCCCCAATCCAATAACTTGGAATATTCCGCCAGATTCTTGCTTTGGTAGTGCTTAGCTAAGCTGGGCAACAAAATAGTGCCCAAGCCAACGCCCAACATGCCGGCGGGAAATTCCATGAGGCGATCGGCATAAAACAACCAGGACACGCTGCCGGTCGCGAGAAAAGACGCGAAAATGGTGCTGATCAGCAAGCTAATCTGGCCGATGGACACACCGAACAGCGCCGGACCCATGAGCTTCAAAATTCGTCGCATGCCCGGATCGTGAAAATTCAATCGCCAGCGTGGCAACAACTTAAGTCTGAGCAAGAACGGAACCTGAAAAGCAAGCTGCAGCAGACCGCCGAAGAATGCTCCCCACGCCAGCGCGGTGACGGGTGAGGCCAAGTAAGGCGCGACGACCAGCGCGAAAAAAATAAAGGCTACATTCAGCAGCACCGGTGTGAATGCCGGCACGGAAAATTTGCTATAGGTGTTGAGTATCCCTCCCGCGAAGGCGACCAGCGAAATGAAAAAAATATAAGGGAACGTGATGCGCAGCAAATCGACGGTCAGTTGAAATTTATCCGGGTTGGCGGAAAAACCCGGTGCGCTGACGTAAATGATCAATGGCGCGGCGACGATGCCGATCACCGTGACAATCAGCAAGACAAACGCGAGCATGCTGGCCACATGATCAACTAAATTCTTGGTCGCTTCCGCGCCATGCAAATTTTTGTATTCCGACAATACCGGTACAAAGGCTTGGGAGAATGCGCCTTCGGCAAACAATCGGCGCAGCAAATTGGGGAGCCGAAACGCGACGAAAAATGCGTCCGTCGCCATGCCGGCGCCAAAACCCCGTGCGATGACGGTGTCGCGCATAAAGCCGAGTATGCGCGACAGCAGCGTCATGCTACTGACTTGGGCCAGCGCTTTGAGTAAATTCATGGACTGGTATGGGCTTGAGTGCGGCTATGGTAGCGGCTTTGCGCGCGCCTTGCCAGAATATGCGTGAAACTGATTGAGCATCGAGCCACGAGCTTCGCAAGTTCTTGATCTACCGCTTGCCATGCCTAAGAGCCTTATGCTGATTGGCCTGCAGGCTGGTTGATCGGCAAGGTTGACGACAAACGCCACGGGGCTTTAAAGGCGCCTCTAAAAATCGCAGTTATGCCGGACAAATTTAGCGTCTCGTCATTGTTTGGGGATCTGCATCGTTTTTTTGAGATTCTTGCGTCAAATCGACGCGTTTCTCCTCGGTTTCTTCGTCATTTAGACCCTTTCAGCGCGCAGCGGACGCCACTTGGCTGTCACGCCTGATCAGTTGCCCCAAGCGCAGCATGTTGTAAACCAGATTCATCATCCCGATCTTGACCCGCGCACGCAAGAAGTCCAATCGTGCGCACGAGGGTCCGCCCATTTGCGCCTGCGCGCCAAAGAGGTGCTCCACGCGCGCGCGAACCTTTGATTTAACCTGATTTGATTCTTTCTGCGCTTTATAGTCTGTTCGACTATTCACTCAGTGGTGGGCTCTTCGAGCCCTTCTCACCAATGTGGCTCTCACTCTTCATCGCGTCCCGCATCGCCTGTTTTTCCACCGAGCGGTACGCGCTGTCGGCATAAATAGCGCGCTTGTGACCGGACTCCTCCTCGCTCTGATCAAGCAACACCTCGAAAGCCCGGTGCGGCCCACTGCTCGTGGAAGCGGGCAAACATATCTCCATGAGCCCCCGCGCTTTGATCTGCTCGCGAAACAACCCGACGGTGTTGGCATCCGGCCCCCGGTCTTCAAGCGGTAAGCCCAAAAAGCGCAGGAACGAGAGTCGATCCCGGATTGGGTATTCAATCCGATCATCGCAGAGATTGTGTGGCTGCTGCAGCATGAGAATCTTGAACTTGAGTACGACGTCAATGGGCTAGGCTCCGGCGTTGCTGTTACGCTCGCCACCGTCCACACCAACGCCGTGATGCACGCGGTTCAAGTCCGCTCGAAACGCTTCCCAGTCAATAGGCGCGTTGAGCGCGATCAGCGGGTCGCCCATTGGTGTGAGCTTCTTCGCACGCTCCTCAATGTCAAAAAATCCAGGCTGCTTTCTTCTCAATTTCACCTCGGCGCTTCGCGTACTCGTTAGGCTTACTCTATAACGTTTCCCAACACCCTCACGCCGACTCCATTGCCTAATCTTTAGGC
>JBDSJK010000111.1:0-4821 GCA_039917535.1 Burkholderiales bacterium | reverse complement strand
CCCTGGGCCGCGACGGTGTGGGAGCGGGTGGGAAACACTTTCGACAACACCGCCGTGCGCAATCCCGCCTCGGACAACTGTAGCGCGCAGCGCAGCCCAGCGCCGCCGCCGCCTACTATCACTGCATCAAAGGTGCGCTTGGTTAATGCCATTTAGGCGCTCCACAAAATTGAAATGGTCCAAATGCCGTAGCCGACCAATGCCAAAATCACCAGCACCTCAAGAAACAAACGTATGCCCGTCGGCTGGATGTAATCCATCAGAATATCGCGCACACCGATCCACGCGTGATAAAACAACGACAGGAAGAACAACAGCGTCAATACGCGCATTGCGCCATGGGTAAACAGCGCTTTCCACTCGCCATAACCCATAGGAGAATGGCGGATCAGCGCGGCAACAAAAATGATCGTGAACACCACCATCACTACGGCCGTCACGCGCTGCGCGAGCCAATCGCGCAAACCATAATGGGCACCGACGACTACACGCTTTACCATAGCCACGCCCCCAAAATCAGCGTTAACGCAATGCTGGCGATTAACACCAGTTTGCTGGTTAACCTTGCGGTGGGTAGATCTATGCCCTTATGCAAATCCAGCGCGAGATAGCGCAACCCGGCAAAAAAATGATGGAGATAGGCCCACAGAAAACCAATCAAGATAACCTTAACCAGTGGATTACCAATACTCGCTTTCCAGCGATCAAAGCCGTCTTGGTTCGCCAAGCTGCAATTCATCACTGCGAGCAGGAAAGGAATGCCGATCAAAAACAGCGCTGCCCCGCTGACGCGATGCAGAATCGACACGATGCCGGGAAGCGGCAAGCGTATCTTCATCAAATCGAGATGCTTCGGGCGTTTCTTAGTCATTGAAACCTGCGCCATGGTCTAGCAAGCTCCTGTCAGCCAAGTTCGTTTATGTAGCAGTGATTCGACGTGTGGCACAGGCCGCGTCGCCACTCGACCGGTTGGTCGCCATAGGTGTAAGCAATGCGATCCACGTATAACAGCGGCGCCCCTGGAGATACGCCCAAGAGCCGCGCTGGTTCTGCTTCCGCAGCCACCGCCTTGAGACGTTCTTCAGCGCGGATCATGCGTACACCGTAGTGGCTTTCATACAAATTATAGAACGAACTGCGATAGGTTTGAATTCGTTCCGCGTTCAAACCCTTGAATTTCGGTTCCGGCAATACGATCTCATCATAAATCATCGGTTGGCCGGAAAACACCAGCAGCCGCTTGACCGAAAAAATCGCACTACCGGCCTTTAGATCAAGTGCACGGCTAACCGTTGCGTTGGCCTTCCCGCGCTTGAAGTCCACTAACTGGCTTTCCACCGGCTCACGCTCGTCGTTATCGGCGACGACACGCAAAAAACGGTGCCGCACCTGCGGCTCGGCATGAGTGGCAACGTAGGTGCCTTTACCCTGTTTGCGAACTAAAATGTTCTCTGCGGCCAATTCGTCAATTGCTTTACGAACCGTACCCTGACTTACTCTGAAGCGACCGGCAAGTTCAATTTCGCTGGGGATAGCCTCTCCAGGCCGCCACTCGCCCGAGATCAGGCTTTGCGTCAGCAGGATTTTGATTTGTTCGTAAAGGGGCCGAAAACTAGGGGACGCTTGCGTCTGCATCATAGGCCGTGAATTTAGCATGCTGCAGTTGCGTCGTCCACTGTTTTATGTCTTATATAAGATGAGGATTTTTCATTGACAGCAAGACGCTGAAAAGTTACTATTTGATGTTGATAATTATGCTCATAAAAGCTGCCGCCCGAGTATGCAACCTCGCTCATCAACCCTTAGCTGAATTCACTCCGACCCGATGACAACTCAAGCCTCAGCCGGTGCGCGCTTTCGCACTGCCCTCGCAGAAGAAAAACCTTTACAAGTAATGGGTGCCATTAATGCCTATCACGCCCGGCTTGCGGCGCGCGTAGGTTACCGGGCGATTTATCTTTCCGGTGGCGGTGTTGCCGCCGGCTCCCTTGGCTTGCCCGATTTGGGCATCAGCAATCTGGACGACGTGCTGACCGACGTGCGCCGCATCACCGACGTGTGCGACGTGCCGTTGTTAGTCGATGTGGATACAGGCTTCGGCTCCAGCGCCTTCAACGTCGCG
Source organism: Burkholderiales bacterium (assembly GCA_039917535.1). GTDB lineage: Bacteria > Pseudomonadota > Gammaproteobacteria > Burkholderiales > JALYOK01 > JBDSJK01. The sequence continues at coordinate 2,699 of JBDSJK010000111.1, read as the reverse complement.
CGTACAGTGAAATCGCTGATCAAATTTGGCGCGGCCGCCATGCACATTGAAGACCAAGTCGGCGCGAAGCGCTGCGGCCATCGCCCCAATAAGGAGTTGGTTACGCAACAAGAAATGGTTGACCGTATCAAGGCCGCAGCCGACGCACGCACGGACGCCAGCTTTGTCATCATGGCGCGAACGGACGCCCTCGCCGTGGAAGGATTGCAGGCCGCCATCGACCGCGCCTGTGCTTGCGCAGAGGCCGGCGCCGACATGATTTTTCCGGAAGCGATCACGGAATTGTCGATGTATAAGCAATTTGCCGATGCCGTGAAAGTGCCAGTGCTCGCTAACATTACCGAGTTCGGCTCGACGCCGTTGTTCACTGTCGATGAATTGGCAAGCGCCAACGTCAGTCTGGTGTTATATCCGCTATCGGCCTTCAGAGCCATGAACGCGGCGGCGCTGAGCGTCTATCAAGCGGTGCGCAAAGATGGCACCCAGAAAAATGTGGTCAACACCATGCAAACTCGGGCTGATCTATACGACTATCTCGGCTACCACGCTTACGAGCAAAAATTGGACGAGTTGTTCGCGAAGCAGAAATAATGCTCGATTGTTTGTCGTCGAAAATTAGAGCTTGCATCAATCACAGGGAAATGAAATGAGCACCGAAACAATGGCCGGCTTTAAGCCGAAAAAATCCGTTGCGCTGTCCGGCGTAACTGCTGGTAATACGGCGCTATGCACCGTGGGCCGTACAGGCAACGATTTGCATTATCGCGGCTATGACATTCTCGACATTGCCGATAAATGCGAGTTCGAGGAAATCGCGCACCTATTGATCCACGGTAAATTGCCGACCGTAGCAGAACTCAACGCTTACAAGCGCAAGTTGCAAGCGCTGCGCGGCATCCCCGCCAACGTGATGGACATTCTCGAATGCATCCCCGCCAACAGCCACCCGATGGACGTACTGCGTACCGCTACGTCCGCGCTCGGCTCCGTACTGCCCGAAGGCGAAGAGCACAAACTTGCCCCGGCGCGAGACATTGCCGATCGGTTGATGGCGTGCTTAGGTTCCATGTTGCTTTACTGGTATCACTTCTCCCATTCCGGCCGCCGCATCGAGGTGGAAACCGATGACGATTCCATCGGCGGGCATTTTCTCCACTTACTACATGGCAAGCCGCAAAGCGAGCTTTGGGTCAAGTCGATGCATACCTCGCTGATCCTGTACGCCGAGCACGAGTTCAACGCGTCCACTTTCGCTGGCCGCGTCATCGCCGGCACGGGGTCGGACATGTATAGCGCCGTCACCGGCGCCATCGGCGCGCTCAAAGGCCCCAAGCATGGTGGTGCCAACGAGTTCGCCTTCGACACCATCGGCCGCTATGACAATCCCGACGATGCCGAAGCCGATATCGTCAAACGCGTCGCGGAAAAGCAGGTCATCATCGGATTTGGTCATCCCGTCTACACCATCTCCGATCCGCGCAATCAGGTGATTAAAGAAGTCGCCCGCACGCTCTCGGTCGATCAAGCCAACATGAAACTTTACGACATCTCGGCTCGGGTAGAGGAAGTCATGTGGCGCGAGAAAAAAATGTTCCCCAATCTCGATTGGTACAGCGCCACCAGCTACCACATGATGGGTGTGCCCACCGCGATGTTTACCCCGCTATTCGTTATCGCGCGCACTTCCGGCTGGTGTGCCCATATCATTGAGCAACGCATGGACAATAAAATCATCCGCCCTAGCGCGAATTACACTGGACCGGAAGATTTGAAGTTCGTGCCGATCAAGGACCGGAAGTAGACACGCACGTGCTCGTTATCTCTTTTTTCTTCGGCATTTACATTCGCATGTACCACAACGATCACGCGCCACCCCATTTTCATGTCGAATACCAAGGCCATGAAGCACTAGTTCGCATCGAAGATGGCGCAATCCTTGAGGGAGAATTGCCGAAGCGAGCGCAACAGATCGTGCGAGAATGGGTAACCGAGCGCCAAGCCGAACTCATTTTGAACTGGGACCAAGTGAGATCCCTCGAACCGCTGGGCCGAATTCCTGGAGCCGATCAATGATCAAGATTATTTCTGCGAGAGCACTGCACGACTACGTAATAGCCATACAGTTCTCGGACGGCGCTTGTGGTGACTATGATGCAGCACCGCTAATCGCCAAAAAAACAGCCTTGACACAACAGCTCGCGAATCGTACCTATTTCAATGATTTTTTTGTCGACCTGGGCGCATTATGCTGGCGTAATGGGTTTGAGCTAAGTCCTGGTAGTATCTATCGCGAACTTGAAGCGCAAAATAAACTAGCAAAGCATTCTCAGGCCGCCTGAACGGATGGGTACCCAATACAGCAATTCAATTATAGAAAGATAGTTAATGTCAGCCCACATCTCAAACGTTCGCCCCAAACCCGATAAAGTCCTGGTCGATATCGCAAAATACGTCGACGCCTACGACATCAAGAGCAAAGAAGCCTACGATACCGCCCGTTACTGTTTGATGGACACGCTGGGCTGCGGGTTGGAAGCGCTGGAATATCCCGCTTGCACCAAGTTTCTCGGTCCTACCGTACCCGGCACCGTGGTGCCGAATGGCGCGAAAGTGCCCGGCACGCAATTTCAGTTGGATCCCGTCACCGCGGCGTTCAACATCGGCGCGATGATCCGCTGGCTGGATTTCAACGACACCTG
>JBDSJK010000110.1:0-7170 GCA_039917535.1 Burkholderiales bacterium | reverse complement strand
TAAACGCATCATCGTCATCCCCCGCGTGCGCGCCTGCAGCACGGTCACCACATAGTTCAAACCGCCCATGGTGAATCCAATGATGAAGAACGCCAGGGAAACGAGCATCAAAATAATACCCCAGGTCGCCCCCGGCGTGCCCCGGAGGACGGCCTGGGGCGGGTACAAGGTCCAGCCGGCGCCGGTGGGCCCGCCGGGCACGAAGAAACTCGCGACCAGTAACAGCACGGCGAACAGATAGATCCAGTAACTCACCATGTTGACATAGGGGAAAACCATATCGCGGGCGCCGACCATTAGCGGAATGAGGTAGTTGCCAAACCCCCCCAAGAACAGCGCGGTGAGCAGGTAGACGACCATGATCATGCCGTGCATGGTGACGAACTGAAGGTAATTGCTAGGGTCGATAAAATGGAAGCTGTTCGGGAAGCCCAGTTGCAGCCGCATCAACCACGACAACACCAACGCTACTAACCCTATCGCGATCGCGGTGATTGCGTACTGAATGGCGATGACTTTGGCGTCCTGGCTCCAGATGTACTTCCCCACGAAAGTTTTCGGATGGTAGAGTTCCATCTCTTCGACTTCGGCAGGTGGGGCGAAAAACGATTCGTCATGCGCAACGTAAGACATAGCTATTTCCTCTTCGAAATTTCTTCATAATTTTGTCGCTACCGCCTTTGATCGAACTGTACTTCGGCGGGCCGGTCTTCAGATAGTATTGATGTAAGCAACGAGGTCACTGGTTGCCTGGTCACCCGCCAGAATTGCGGCAATAGATCGCATCTGCGGACCGTACATGTCTTTTGGATGAGCCCCGCGAATTCCCTGTTTGAAATTATTCAATTGAGTGACCAGATACCAATCACTCATGCCCTTGAGCCGGGGGGCATTCGTTGCCTGCAAGCCCTGCCCATTAGGACCGTGACAGACTCCACAGGTCGTTACGTAAGTATTTTTACCGTTGTGCGCATTCCCCTTCACCGTAGCCGGGGCGGGATTATCCGGCAGCGTCTTGATATAAGCACTGACATTTTCGATGGCGGTGTCATCACTCAGCGTCGCCGCCATCGGCGCCATCATTTTTCCAAAGACATCCTTGTCGTGTGTACCTCGAGCACCGTTCTTGAAATATTTCAATTGCCGTTTCAGATACCAGTCTCCTTGCCCACTCAATTTTGGTGCATTCAGCGCAACGTTACCCTCCGCTTGCAGACCATGACAGGCAGCACACACTGCATAGAGTGGCTTGCCTGCCGCATCATCGCCGGCTACTTGCGCCGAAGTTTGCGCGAACGTCGGATAGCCGGTTAACCACGCCTGAAACGCGCGCTCTTCTTCCACGATGACTTTGCCACGCATGACGTAGTGACCGACGCCACATAATTCGTTGCAGAGGAGGTCGAATTTCCCGGTCCGGGTGGGGCTGAACCAGATATAAGTGACCAGGCCCGGCACCAGATCCATCTTGGCCCGGAACTGTGGTACGGCGAAGTTGTGCAGGACGTCTATAGAGCGGAGCAGCGCCTTGACTGGCTTGCCCAAGGGAAGATGAACCTCCGGACTCGCTACCAGGACGTCGTCCTGTCCCTTGGGATCGTTGGGATTAATACCAAATGGGTTTTTATCGCTAACGTGCCGGGCATCGACGGTGCCCAACACGCCGTCCTTGCCGGGAAAGCGAAAGCCCCAGTGCCACTGCCGACCCACGACCTCAAACACCGCCGCGTCTTGCGGGACGTCGACGAATTTCGCCCACACCAACAAACCGGGGGCCAACATGGAGGCGACGCCCACTGCGGTCAATCCGGTGAGCCACCCTTCCAGCTTCGTGTTCTCGGGTTCGTACGCCGCCCGGTGCCCCTTCCGCTGACGGTAGCGGATCACGCAATAAGCCACAAACAAATTGACGGCGACGAAGACAGCCCCCGTGACCCAGAACGTGAGGCTGATCGTGTCGTCGATCGCGCCCCAGTTGGAGGCGACCGGCGTGAAATACCATGGGCTCAGGAAGTGAAACAAGACGGAGCCAACCACCAATAAAACTAACGCGATTGCTAGGACCATACCTTACTCACTCCTTAACCTGACTTAGTGTCCGGTTTATTTACGAGGAAATGCTGCCAAGCCAATAGCAACCGGCGTTTTGAGGAATTCATGGGAGTCCGGGATCTGAGGTGTGCGCACCCTGGGCGGCACCGATTTGTTTCGCGTGATGGCCTTCGCGGCTGGGCATCGCCGTCGACGCAATTGTCTATGCATTGGACGCAACCACCATCCACCTGTGCCTGAGTCCGTTCGACTGGGCGCTGATTCGTTCGACCCAAGGGGCCGTCAAAATGCACACGTTGCTGGACTTCGCCCGACTGTACAAAGCGCATCAAACCGGCGCGTTTTTCGTCACATGGGGCGAGAACGCAAGGCGCGTGTGCTGGTCCAAAACCTACAGAACCCGCGCCGCGTCCACCTACGTGCTCATTGCCATCGTCAAGAAGGAACTCCACCGCCACACCTCGCTGTACACTTTGCTACAGATTTTGCCGGTCTCGTTATTGATTCTGTTTGATCTTTAACCGAGACACCACTGAACCCGAATGTAAGCTACGACTTTTATAATATGTAGTGTGAACTTATTAAAATGTTTTGTAAACTCATGTGTGTCGGACGAAAAATTGCAGGGGCGCGGGATTTTTGGCGCCGTTGATCCGCCTGAGGGCGGCAAATATCGCGGGGGTTGGGCGGTTCGCGCGAGTAGAGGCCAAGCGCGACCATCCGCGCAGGGGTTGAACGGGTCTGGGTTAGGCTCAGGCCGCTTGGAACCAATCGAGTCGGAGCGCGGGCGAGCGCGATGGCGCCGGGGTGGGCAAGCCCAGTAGTTGTAGGGTGGGCAAACAGCTTTATCGTTTGCCCACGCGGTCAATCAGTTACCAAGCGTTACAGGGTGGGCGCAAATAACGTGCCCACCTGGCTGAGGCGAAGTTCCACGGCTGCCGCCTGCTGGGAGGCCCTGCCGCAGCAAAGGCGCTTCAAGACTTCGCACCGCCGGCTTTCTTTTCTGCTCATTTCCAAGGGCTCCATGTCCGGTCGCCGTCTGATCGTGCGGGCCACCTATCCTGGGAAGCTACGATCCCACAGAGCGGACATTACGACTTGAGCCGCACACCCAGACGCCGCGCCTCAGCCCCTTGTCGGAACAAGGCTTGCTATGGTATCTTTCGCAGTCGATTTGGCGGATGGTTCGATTCGGATCGTCTTGAGAGTGAGATAAATGGTCAGCTCCACCGACGTCACCGCTAATCCAGAGCCTGCAGAATATTGCCAGACGACGACGCGTAATGTGTCGCTGAACCGCGCCGGACGTCGATTGTTCCTAGGGCTAATTTTCCTGAACACGGGGGTCCTTGCTGTCGCTTGGGCGATTGCGGGCGCATGGCCTGTTTTACCGTTCGCGGGGATCGAACTAGGTCTACTCGCTTACGCGTTTCACTACGTCGGCAAGTTCGACGGCGACTATGAGCGGTTGACGATTGACGATTCGACAGTCACCGTAGAAGTTCGCGAACGTGGTTTAGTTCGCAGCCATAAGTTTAACCGGCCGTGGGTTCGGCTGGTGTGTGTCGAGCAAGGCAATCGATGCCGCTTAGGCCTGCAGTACCAGGGACGCGAGTATGGGCTGGGGAAGTTAATGAACGACGAGCAACGATTCGTTTGGGGGCGGGAGTTACGCAAACAAATTCGAATAGTCAGTGCTTAATAATCGGGGAAAGTATGGGTCTTCATAACATCAAATCAACATTAGCAGGAATCGCTTTTGCGGTGGCGTCGATGGCGTCTCATGCCGCTTACGATTACGATTTACCTGTTCCGGGAACGCAGCTCACCCGCGATATTTACGGCTTGCATGTACTCATTATGTGGGTGTGTGTGGTGATCTTTGTGGTCGTGTTTGGTTTCATGCTCGTGTCGATTTTTAAGCATCGCAAGTCCGTCGGCCACAAAGCAGCGCATTTCCACGAGAATACGACGGTCGAGATCTTGTGGACCATCATCCCGTTCCTGATTCTTGCCGGAATAGCCTATCCAGCCACGAAATCCGTTCTGAGCATGAAAAACACGACCAGCCCTGACATAACTATCAAGGCGACGGGATACCAATGGCGTTGGGAATACGACTATTTGGCGGACGGAGTGAAGTTTATCAGCGCGCTGGCCACCCCCTACGAGCAGGTCATGAGCCAAGCGGAAAAGGGCGAGCATTACCTCCAAGAAGTAACGAATCCAATGGTTGTCCCCGTCGGTAAGAAAATTCGCGTAGTCATTACCTCCGGCGACGTAATCCATGGCTTTTACGTCCCCCAATTGGGCGTCAATCAATATGGGATCCCTGGATTTATTAAGGATGCCTGGTTCAACATCGACCAGCCGGGAACCTATCGCGGCTATTGCAGCCAAATTTGCGGTAAGGAACATGCTTACATGCCCATCGTAGTCGAAGCAAAATCGGAAGCTGACTACGCCGAATGGATTCAAAAGCAAAAGGCGGCGTTGGAGCCCGCGCCCGCAGCCGCACCCGCACCCGCACCCGCTGCGGAAGCTAAGCCCGCAGCACCTGCAGCGGAAACCAAACAGTAATATCGATTGTTGACGGATTAACATCCAAACAGATTACGGAGAAGAATTATGGCAACGTCCCATGCCCACGACCAAGATCACGATGATCATCACCACGACCACCCCCCCTCTGGATTAATGCGCTGGGTCAAGACCACTAACCACAAAGATATTGGCACACTTTATCTGTGGTTTGCGTTCATGATGTTCTTCGCCGGCGGTTTGCTGGCTATGGGTATCCGCGCAGAGTTGATGAAGCCGGGGATTCAGTTCCTTGAGCCGGAAATGTTTAACTCTTTCAGCACTATCCACGCATTGGTGATGATTTTCGGCGCCATCATGCCTGCCTTTGTCGGCTTTGCAAACTGGCAGGTGCCCCTGATGATCGGTGCGCCGGATATGGCGTTTGCGCGCATGAATAACTGGAGCTTCTGGCTGTTGCCGCCCGCGGCGATTCTGCTGTTCGGTTCGTTTTTTGTGCCCGGTGGTGCCGCTTCCAGCGGTTGGACCCTCTACCCGCCGCTAGTTATTCAGGGCGGCATGGCTGTCGACATGACGATTTTGGCGATCCATATCATGGGCGCGTCGTCGATCATGGGATCCATCAACATCATCACCACCATCCTCAACATGCGTACGCCCAGCATGACGCTGATGAAGATGCCGATGTTTGTGTGGACTTGGTTGATCACGGCTTATCTGCTGATCGCGGTGATGCCAGTGTTGGCCGGTGCGGTAACGATGTTGCTCACTGACCGCCATTTCGGCACTCACTTTTTCAACGCGGCCGGCGGCGGTGATCCCACCATGTTTCTGCACATCTTCTGGTTCTTTGGCCATCCCGAGGTGTACATCATGATTCTGCCAGCGTTCGGTATCGTGTCGCAAATCATCCCGACCTTCGCCCGTAAGCCGCTGTTTGGTTATGCGTCCATGGTGTATGCAACGGCATCCATCGCGATTCTGTCGTTTATCGTATGGGGACACCACATGTTCACCGTCGGTATGCCGGCGGCGGGAAACCTATTCTTTATGTACGCAACCATGTTGATCGCCGTGCCCACCGGCGTGAAAGTGTTCAACTGGATCGCGACCATGTGGAAGGGTTCGATGACCTTCGAGACGCCGATGTTGTTTGCGGTGGGCTTTGTGTTCCTATTCACTATCGGCGGATTTAGCGGCCTAGTGCTGGCGATTACCCCGGTCGACATCGTTCTCCACAATACCTACTATGTGGTTGCACATTTCCACTACGTGCTGTTCTCGGGTGCCGCGATGGCCATCATGGGCGGTGTTTACTACTGGCTGCCAAAGTGGACCGGCCACATGTACGACGAGACCCTGGGGAAATGGCATTTCTGGTTGACTTCGATTTTCTTTAACGTTTGCTTTTTCCCACAACACTTCCTGGGTCTTGCCGGTATGCCGCGTCGTTACGCCGACTATGCCCTGCAATTCTCCGATTGGAACTGGTGGTCGAGCATGGGCGCCTTTGGTTTGGGCCTGTCGCAGTTGCTGTTTTTATACGTTGTCCTGAAGTGTGTGCGTGGCGGTAAAAAGGCCGAGGCAAGATCGTGGGAAGGTGCCGAGGGTTTGGAGTGGACGATACCGTCTCCCGCTCCCTATCACACCTTCGAAACGCCGCCGTTGGTTAAGTAACTGGTTTCCACCACGGCTGCCGCTGATTCGTGGCGCTAGATATGGATATGAACAAAGGTAAATACTTCACCGTTACCCTGCTGTTTTTGTTTGTGGCGGGACTGTTTGCTTATACGATCCTGATGCGTTGGTAACATGAATGTAGCGGCGCAAAATCAGGTGATGTTGAAAAAGCTGCTGGTTGTCGTGGTGATGATGGCGACCTTTTGCTATCTGCTTGTGCCGTTTTACAAGAAGATTTGCCAGGTGACGGGGATCAGCAGTTCGCGCGTGGTGGCCGTGGCTGATGCGAAGAATACCCAGATCGACGCCACTCGCACGATTACCGTTGAGTTTATGGCCAACATCAACGAAAAAATGCCATGGCGTTTTGAGCCACAGCAACGCAGCATACAACTGCATCCCGGCGAAATTGGCCGCATGGTGTATGCAGTGACAAATAAGACCGGCCATGCCATGGTGGGCCAAGCGGTGCCCAGTTACGGGCCGGAAAATGCCGGCAAGTATTTTAATAAATTGGAATGCTTCTGCTTTAAGCAGCAAACCATGGCAGCCAACGAAACACGGGAAATGCCCGTCGTGTTTCTGGTCAGCTCAGATTTGCCGAAGGATGTGACCGTGGTGACGTTATCCTATACGTTCTTTGATGTCACCAAGCAGGCGGCGGTTATTCTTGGCGCCAAGTCAGACCGGGCCAGCTAATGCTTAGGGCATTTAAGGCGGTATTTTGGAGTTTTTTCGGAGTGCGCAGAGGGCAAGATTACGATGTCGATTCCATCAAGCTTACCCCAGCACAAGTGATTTTCGCTGGCTTGGTCAGCGCGTTGGTTTTTATAGCGTCAATTTTATTGTTAGCATATTTTGTAACTCGCTAACCAGGTGACTAACCTGTTGAGAGAA
>JBDSJK010000109.1:0-2540 GCA_039917535.1 Burkholderiales bacterium | reverse complement strand
CACCCGCAACACCCGCCCGGGGGAGTTGGAAGCCGGACTCTAAACTTCGCGTTGCCGTAAGATTGCAATGAAAATCAAGGTTCTTTTGCTAACTGTTATTCTGATTGTGGTCGCTGGTTTCGCCGCGACCCTCGCCCAATCAACACGCAACCGCGCCGCAAAAGAGTTTATGCGGGACAAACTGGAGCTCTCCAAGGCGGTGCTGGAGGGATTGGCGATGGAGGACTTCGACCTGATCGCCACCAAGGCCGCCCGGTTGAGCGCCATGAGCAAGGAGGCCGACTGGCGCGTATTCGAGAACTCGGACTACGACCAGCAAAGTGTCATCTTCCGCCGACAAGTGGACGCGCTGACAAGGGCGGCCAAGGACAAGAATCTCGATGCCGCTACGCTGGCCTACCTGCGCGTGACCATGAGTTGTGTGGATTGCCATAAGCTCGTGCGCGGGAAATTTGTGGCGCAATTAGAACAATTTTCAATCGGGAAGCAAAGGTCGCTATGATGACACTCACAGCAGAAGCATCGAAGATCCGTTCTTCCTCAGCAGGACGTCCAACCATCAAACTATGAACACAACCGTTCAATCCAGAAACTGGAGCGATCAAGCGCCGCTCAACCCGATCGAACTTATCGGTGGAATGCAGTCGGTTCGCTTTGAATTCACGGATCCGGCTGCCACCACCGTCTGTGTTGCGGGATCTTTCAATAACTGGGACCCCGAAACCAAGCCCATGGCTCCTTTTAGAAACGGAGGCTGGATCAAGGAAACCAGCCTGGCGCCTGGCACCTACGAATATTGCCTGGTGGTGGATGGTAAATACATTCCCGATCCGTTGGCCTTGGAAACCGTACCCAACCCGTTCGGCGGGAGGAACTCGGTTTTAAGGGTGTACGGTTCCGAGGAGGATCGCCATCTGGACAGGGCGGAACATTCACCCCTGAAAAATAGATAGAGCCCGAAAGCATAGAACAACGTGGACAACCACACACAAGCAAATCTCAACACTCTTGAGGCGCCTGCGGGAGTTGCGCGCGCTTGAGGGATGGACGTGGGCCGGATAAAAAGTAGAAGTGATCCGCAGACGTCTCGCCGTCGCGCTCAAAATGCCGCAAACACTTCGGTCGCGTTGAGAGGAACGCGTTCCGGGAAATTGCCCGTCTCAACAACTCCATAGCCCTCGGCTATGGTCGAGATGCCAGCAGAAATGAATTTGCCAAGGGTCGTTCGCGGAGCCAGCAAAATAAACAAACGATGGAATGAATATGAAGAATAAAACAAATAACCACAAAGAGCACTCATATCAACAATGCAATCTCGATTTGCAAGAGATCGAACGCCGCGCGTATCAACTCTACCAAAATCGAGGCGGGGATCCCGGCCATGACTCTGAGGATTGGCTGCAAGCGGAACGCGAACTCAAGGAGGTAAGGCAAGTCGCAATGAGTGCCTAAATTGACACACCGTGTGGCCCAGATAGTTTCACACGCCGCAGGAATTAAGACCGAGTTGTAGCCGCCGGTATGAGGTGGCCCAACTTCGGTCGTCTGGGCAGTATGGTCCCTTATGAGCGAAGCCAGTGTTGGTTGCGGCAGGGCTCACGCCCAACACGATTTCAGCAAGCTAATAGCAGATGAATAAAATGAGTCGCCCGATAACACCTCCGGCGTTCTTCGCCGGAATGAACCAAAAGCACATCGATGTTCTCCAACGATTTGCCACATATGCACAATTCGGATGCGGCGAGGTGATTTTTCGTGAGGGCAGTCCGGCCAATTCATTTCATCTAATTGATGAGGGGACAGTGTCGCTCGAAGCCGATATGAACGGTGAAGGACTCGTGCAAATCGCCGTCCTGAAAGAAGGCGATCCGCTCGGCTGGTCGTGGCTGTTCCCACCGCACATGTGGCATTTTCATGCCCGCGCGCTCAAACGCACGACGGCGACTTTTTTCGATGCAAAAATATTGCGGGAATTGTGCGAACAAGATCATGACCTGGGTTACGAATTAACGAAACGCGTGTCGCAAGTGATGCTCGGACGACTTCAATCGACCCGCGAGGAATTGCTGAAATTGTATCGTGAACGACAGCAGGAAATTGATTGATTCAAGCAGAAAGCATTTTTGCATGTTTTACGCGCGTGTTTGCAGAATGAACGGACGTGCGCGGCCTGCTTGCTGCCGAAGGGGCAACGGGGCACATTGGGGGCGGCGATCAGTTTCTCGTTCGCCCTGCTTGGCTGCGGCGGGGGTGATCGTCACGCTGCCGGCGCCCATCTATGGGCGGGCCTGCCAGTGTCGGCGGCGCTCGATATGTCGCTCGCAATCGTCGGCACGCCGAGCTTTTGTTCGGAAAGACTTCGTGGAACGAACAACACGCAAGTTGTTGCGCAAAGTAGATAAAGCGACGACTGTCGAGCGTTCCGACGCTGGGGTTCCTCCAAAAGAGATCTCGTTTTCCGGATAGACGGATGGACACCATCAACGCATGCCTCAGGTCTGAAAGTATGAAAATACGGACTTTGAAACGCCGTATCTCGC
>JBDSJK010000108.1:0-5178 GCA_039917535.1 Burkholderiales bacterium | reverse complement strand
GCCTCTCGGGCATCGAGCAGACTTTCCCGGCTGCACACAACGATCTCGCGGTTTCTAAGGTGAGTCTATGAGCCCGGTGCGCGGCGGAATCCGTTTGCTTCTGGAGAGTCTGGATGGCGTAACCGTATTGGCAGAAGCGAGCGATAACCATCACGCGCAACTGATGGACCGGCTTGGTATTCACGATGTCGCAGGACTGGTGCGCTACGCGATCCGAATCCGTTTAATCACCGAAGATGGCAGTGGGTCGGGATAGGTCCAGCATGACTACTGATAACTCGGGTCGCCCACCACGCACGCGACCCGTGGGCGCAGAGCGGGGGATATTCAAGATGCAGATCAATTCGTCATTGCAGATCAGAAACTCCGCTTGGTTTCAACGACAAACTGTCGATGTTTAATCGAGCCATCGCGGGTTAACGGGAACGCGATGTCGAGATGAATAACATTGCCGAGGCCAGAGCGGGTACTTCCCAAGCGTAACCCGAAACCGACATCCGTCAGCCAGCGCTGGTCTTGGACCCCAACGTTATTGGCACCCCAGGCGCGCCCCGCGTCGAAGAACACCGCGCCGCCGACGCGAAATAGGCGTAGCGGATACCACGCGGTGAAGTAGCGATGTTCAAGCGTAAACAATACGCGTTTGTCACCCGCCTCGAAACGTAGCGGATAACCGCGCAGGCCGTTGTCGCCGCCGAGCAATAGCGGGTGATCGATATCTAAGTGATGTCCAATATCGCCCTGTAGCGAGGCGTACCACAGGTTTCTCTCGGTTTGGCGCCAGTAGTAGCGAGCACTCGCGCTGAGCAGTTGGTTTTGGCTCGCCCCGTCAGTCAGGCGGCCCGACACACCTGCCGATATAAGCACCGATTGAGCTCGCCGCAGGTCGAATCCGTCGCCTACTTGCACTTCGTAGAGCACGGTATTCTCGCTCGAACCGAGGCCCGTGCTGGCGTAGCCAAGCTGGACGCTGACGTGAGTGCCGAGGTCGAAATCTTCGGTGCGTCCGATCTGATCGTAATTGTGCCGGGTATCGAATTTGTCCTCGATTAAATCGAAGCGCATAAAGGGATAAATGAACTTGCGATCGTCCGGTATCACGTTCGGCGGGGCAGCGTTGGATTCGGGGCTAAAGCGGTTATCGTCATAGTTAAGTCCCGAGCTCCAGCGCCGTGTCCAACCGTTTACGAGGCCCGCTGACCAGCCACCAAAGGCTTGCAGGCGGCGTTGCCGATGACGAAATCGATCGACCGATTCGCCGCGTTTGTACAGGGCGACAACGCGGTCGTCATCCAACGCGCTGACCCCTGCGGCCCAGCGGCTATCGAGCGCAACAAACGGCCTTGTCAGGGCAAACGATTTGCTGGCGCCGTCGCTATTGCGAGAATAATTCAGGTCCAACGTGGTCCACGTTCCCAGTAAGTGACGGTCGAGGTATCCGATCAACACGGTATCGCGATCCACGCCCGACTTCCTCGACAGATTCAAGCTGCTGCCGTAGCCGAGTAGATTGACCTCCTGGAGTTCAAAACCGCTGGAGTTCTGGCCACCGCTGCGGCTGAACGAGACGCCGGGCCGCAGCGACCATACGTCGCGTGTGATGACTTTGACGTCGACCTTGCCGTCGTGGCAGGCAAGCGGAATGATCTTGGCATCGTATAAATAGCGGTTGCCGCGCAAGATACGTTCAGACTCTTCGATTAGACGCGGGTCATAACCGTCACCTGACTTGAACAACAAATGCTGCTCGAGGGTGGCGCGCTTGGTATTGATGTGTAGATGATTCATCAGCCGGTACGGCCAGGCGTTTTCCCTGGAATCGGCAAGGTCGAAAATATTCTGGTTGTCGATTTCGATCCTGCCAATCACGGTATCGGCAGGGGCTGCTTCACCGCTGCAAGGGCGGGCTAATGAAGTACCGGATTGTATAGCGGGATCCTGGACGGAATCGTCGGATGGACTTGCAAGGGATACGGACACGGCGCCCAACGTAACCCACAACGCCAATCCTCCGTGGCGCGTGGCCGTTGCCGCCGCAGGCGCTAGCAACGTAACAGATACTCAACTAACAGCACGCGTACTTCGATGTGTCGGCCAACCAGGGTGACAAGCAACGGTGCATTCATCTGGCATCTCCGTAATTTATAAGTGTCCTCTGCATATAGTCAGACATCGTTCAGTCAGGAAAAAGGCATAGCGATCAACTCGCACGACAATTTGAGAACAGGCGACGTCGATACTGGCAAGCAGGCTGCCCCATCACAAATGCAAAGCCCCACGGTGATCGGGGGGCTTTGCAGGATCGCCACCTCGCAGTGGCCTCATATCGTCGCGTTAAACGACATATGCCGGTGTAGGGTAACCGGCGTCAGGGTCGAACTGTAGTGATCTTCCTCTATAGACTCTCCTCTCGCATGAATTGCTATGTTACGGAAGCGGAGGGAGTCCACGTAACGCCTAAGCAGCAGGCGCATGGTCTCTACTCCGACGTGCAACAAAACCCAGCACGTTAAACTAGGATGCGCTTCCCCTGCGGTCTCGTCAATGGGTGGAATCTCCTAATCGTCCCTACTTTGCGCTAAATCAAATTTCGCACTACCGGTGTGGTAACAAACCAGGAATAAAATCGATCAAGTGCGAAAAATCTATGAAACAGCAGCAATCGAATGATGGTTACACAGTCGATTTTGCTTGGCATCTGTGCGTGCAGCTGTGATGAACGGGAACCACCGCGAGTTTACGGATATAACCCGCGCAACTCCTTTGCTTCCAGCACCCGCGTACACGCGATGATGTAAGCGGCAGTTCGTAACGTGACACCCCGTTCCTGCGCGAGTCGCCAGGTATGTGCGAACGCGTCTTGCATGATGCGCTCCAGTCGTTGATTGATCTCTTCCCCCGTCCAGAAGAAGCTCGACATGTCTTGCACCCACTCGAAGTAGCTGACAACCACGCCACCGGCGTTGGCCTGCACATCCGGCACCACGAGAACGCCGCGTTCGCGCAGAATATCATCGGCTGCCGGGGTCGTCGGCCCATTTGCACCTTCTACAATGATCTTGGCGTTAATGCGCACTGCGTTGTCGGCGGTGATTTGCTTCTCGAGGGCGGCAGGAACCAGAAACTCGGTCTCGATGGCCCAGAATTCGTCATTGGTAATCGTCTGCGCGCCTGGGAAATCTCGGATTTGTCGCGCGTTGTCCTGCGCGTGCGCTACGAGCCGGGCGGGATCAATACCATTGGCATTAAACAAGGTGGCGGAAGAGTCTTGCACGGCGATGATTTTGGCACCGTTGTTATGGAATATTTCTGCTGCAACATGGCCAACGTTACCGAAGCCCTGCACCACAACGCGCGCGTCTTGCATGTTGAGTCCGATACGTTTGGCCGCTTCCGCCGCCGATACAAACACGCCGCGTCCGGTGGCATCACGCCGACCTAGGCTGCCGCCGATCTGCAGTGGCTTGCCGGTTACAACGCCCGTTGCGGTGTGGCCAAGATTCATGGAATAGGTATCCATGAACCACGCCATGATCTGCTCGTTGGTATTGAGATCCGGGGCGGGAATGTCCCGATCGGGTCCAATCAGGATGTTAAGTTCGCTCGCATAGCGGCGCGTCAGACGTTCCAGCTCAGCGATTGACAATTTGCGCGGATCGACCCTGACGCCGCCTTTTGCGCCACCATAAGGCACATTCACGGCTGCGTTTTTGATGGTCATCCAGCCGGCAAGCGCCATGACTTCGGGCAGCGATACGCTGGGATGATAGCGTATGCCACCCTTGCCGGGGCCGCGCACTAAGCTGTGCTGGACGCGATAGCCTTCGAAATGTGCAAACGACCCGTCATCCAACTTGATGGGCACGTCAACGATCAAAATGCGCTTGGGTTGCCGCAGCGATTCAATCCACCGCTCGAGCTTGCCAATATGCGGTGCGACCCGATCGATCTGCTCAAGGAACATCTCCCATGGGCTTAGGTCGTCGTTTTTCAGGTAGGAGGCAAGGTCGATTTTCGTCATCTTCTTGAAAGCCTAAGTGCATCTCGCCAGCGAAAGGTACTCCGCCAAAACGCTAGACATATTGGCATATTAGCACTCAAAACTGGTGAGTGTTTCGCGCTCTTGCACGCTCTCGGGAAACTGTCCCAACTCATAGCAATGCCACCCTACCGCCGTTCCAGATCGGCAATGACGACGGCGGCTTCTGTCGCAAACTTTGAAGCGTTGCCGAGAGTGAGTAAGCTGAGCGGGAACAAGCCACCGCTGCCGATATGAGGATCGATTTCAACGGCCACCCAGTCGAGCGAGATCTCCTCCGCTGGGGCGTCAGTGGGTAGGGGGCCTCTCCGATGAGGGATCGGCCCCGCGAAGAGAGGTGAACCTGCCCTGATTTGACGTACATCTCAAACGTAGTAAGGTTAAAAAAGGGAGAGTCAACATGAGCAGTAAGAAATTAGTACCGAATCGTCGTTATACGAGCGATTCAAGATTGAGGCAGCGCGTTTAGGTGAATCGGTTGGCTGCACAGAAGCCGCCCGGCGATTGAATATTGCCGAGACCATTATTTGGAAGTGGCGGCAATTGTTGCGAGGGGGTTCGTTCACGATGGTTGAAGGTAAAGCGCTACCTATCAAGCTGGTTATAGCGAACTGCTGGTTGAGAACGACCGATTACGTAGGGAGCTTGCTAAGTTCAATTGGATCTTGAAATCGTAATGGCCCGAGGCCACGTAGAAAAAACAGCAGCGTATTTCGCGAGGCAATCACGGTGAAGTACGCCTGGATCAACAAACACCGTGATCAGTTTCCGATAACTCGGCTATGCCAACAACTACAGGTATCGCGCATGGGTTTTATGCAGTGGGCTGTGCCGCGCCGAGTAAACGGCCAATCGATAATGAGCAACTGGATGCCAAAATATTTGCGCTGCATCACAGCAGCAACAAAAGCTATGGCCGCCCACGGATTGTCGATGCGCTTGGACGTGCTAATGTGCGGGTTGGCCATGAGCAAGTGCGCCGTAGCCTTGTGCGTCAGCACCTTAAAACCGTTCACAAGCGCCCATATAAAGTCACGACGGACTCTGAGCACACCCAGCCCATCGCGCCAAATTTATTGCAGCGCCGATTCAATGGCTGGCAACTGAATCAGGCGTGGGTGAGTGACTTTACATTTATC
>JBDSJK010000107.1:0-2595 GCA_039917535.1 Burkholderiales bacterium | reverse complement strand
CCCGTCAAATGGGTATTGGAGAAAATGGGTAAGATCGGCCCCGGAATTCGCTTACCGCTTACACCACTTTCCGCGTCATATCACGAACGTCTGCGCGAGGCGATGCGCGCGGCGGATATCGCTTAACACCATAACTCGCCTTTAACGACTGTGATCCGCTTAAGTTTGAGGTTTGCCCAATGAAGCATGTATTGCGCGCTGTTCTAATTCTAGTGCCATTGTCCCTCTTCGTTTGGGGTTGTAGTGCACCGTCATCCTTTCTGGAAAAAAAGAAGATCGATTACAAGTCCGCCGGACAAAACCAACCGCTTGAGGTTCCCCCCGATCTAACAACGCCATCCAGCGATGATCGGTTTGCCATACCGGAAGGTAAAGGGCAAAACGGCGCGACTCTTTCCACCTACACCCGCGAACGTGTTGCTGGCGCGACGCCGCAAACCAACGGACAAGTATTGCCGGCCAATGACAAGATCAAGGTGATGCGCGAGGGTAATCAACGTTGGCTCAAGGTGAATATGCCCGCCGAGGAAGTCTGGTTGCAGACTCGGGATTTTTGGCAGGAAATCGGCTTCGTCCTTAAGATCGAAGCACCGGAAGCGGGCGTGATGGAAACCGATTGGGCAGAAAACCGCGCCAAGATTCCGCAAGATTTCATCCGCAATACTTTGGGCAAAGTGTTCGACGGACTCTATTCAACATCGGAGCGAGATAAATTCCGTACTCGCTTAGAACGTGGCGCGGAAACGGCTACCACCGAGATTTACATCACCCATCGTGGTATGCAAGAAGTCTATACCTCCGAGCTGAAGAAGGACACGCGTTGGCAGCCGCGTGCAGCGGATGCGGAGCTTGAAGCGGAAATGTTGTCGCGCTTGGCGAATCGCCTTGGTTCCGAAGATGTGCGTGCGAAAGCCGATGCCCAACCCAAGGCTGAAGACAAGGCTAAGCTTGCTAAATCCGCCGACGGCACGAGCCAACTTGCCGTGTTGGAAGATTTCGAGCGAGCTTGGCGCCGCGTGGGCCTCGCTCTGGATCGGATCGGTTTTACAGTTGAAGATCGCGATCGCTCCAAGGGCGTTTATTTTGTGCGCTACGTGGATGCGCAAGAAGACAATCAGGTCAAGCCAAAGGGATTTTTTGCGCGACTATTTGGCAGTGGTGATCGCAGACCAGGAAAGCAAGAACAGTATCGGATTGCCGTGAAAGACGCGGGCGCAACTAGCCAAGTAATCGTACAGGATAAAGTGGGCACGCCTGAAAAAACCGCCGTCGGCGGCAAAATACTCAGCCTACTCTACGAACAACTGAAGTAGCCTGTGTTGCGTTTCGCTTCGCTCGGCAGCGGCAGCGAGGGCAATGCGTTAATCGTCGAGGTGGGCACGACGCGCCTCATGCTCGACTGCGGGTTCGGTATCGCTGAAACCGAAACCCGCCTTGCTCGCCTCGGTTTATCTCCCGAAGATATCGCAGCCATCATTGTGACCCACGAACATGGCGACCACATTGGCGGCGTGGGTAAGTTCGCGCAAAAACATGCGATTTCCGTTCATCTTACCTATGGCACGCTGGCGAGCCAGCATGAGGATTTCCTAAGCCGTTCGTTGCTCAACGAAATCGACAGTCATACGCCGTTTGTCGTCGGCGATATTGAAGTATTTCCCTTCCCCGTGCCCCACGACGCGCGGGAGCCCGTGCAATTTTTATTTGGCGACGGCGCGGTCCGCCTTGGCGTGCTAACCGATGTGGGCACCACGACCCCGCACATCGAAAGCATGTTATCGGGACTTGAAGGACTGATGCTCGAAACCAATCACGATCTCGAGCAACTTAAGCGCGGGCGTTATCCGCCATCCTTGAAGGAGCGCATTTCCGGTCCTTTTGGGCATTTGGACAACGCGACTTCAGCGTCGCTGCTGAGCCGCCTTGATCGTAGTCGCTTGCAGCATCTGGTCGCGGCCCATCTTAGTACGCAAAACAATAGTCCTGAACAGGCCAGAGCAGCGCTGGCGCCGGTGCTCGGTTGCGGCCTGGACTGGATCAACTGCGCCGATCAAGACACGGGTTTCGGCTGGCTGAGTCTTATATAAATCATCCTAAGAACGTCAGTTGAGGGCGTGCAATTTAGCTGTATATGAGTCAGGCAGTGGTTTTCGTCATGATCTGCGAGGTCACCGAATGGATGAGTCGAAACGCAAGCGTCTGGAACGCGAAGAAATGCTGCGGTCGTGTGCAAGCGTGCAAACGGCAGGCGGGCATGTCCAGGTGCGCTGGGCGTCTGAAAGCGCGGCCACGCCGATGGGACCGTTGGCCTACTTCATCGAATTCTTGACCCTGACCGGGCTGTGGTCGCGCTGGCTCGAGGGCTGTCCGCTGGCCTATGTGAGTCCGGATGCCCGAGCCAGGCCGTGGTGCTGGGCACCTCGGCGGGTGGTTGTTCTGCGTCGGCCGTTGCAGGGTGAGGTGTTGATTGCCCAGGAAAATGAGGGTCAGGGACTGCTCGGCTTCATCGAAGCGGACCGCAAGACGGGCAAACGTACGACGGGCGATGAGTACGCGCTGCGGCTGAGCAATCTCGATGACGAAATCGTGTCGCTG
>JBDSJK010000106.1:0-4440 GCA_039917535.1 Burkholderiales bacterium | reverse complement strand
AGAGCAAGGCCGAGTTGAAACCCATGTCATGCCGTTGAAAGGTAAATCGACGCGCTACGAAATCATGACACCGACAGCGCAGATGGGTGTTCGCGGTACGGATTTTCGCGTCCAGTCCAATCAGCAGGCCCGCTTGTCAACCTTGGAAGTGCTAGAAGGCTTGGTGCTAGTAAGCAATCAATTGGGCGCTGAGAAAATCCCAAAAAACTTCGGCACACTGATCGTTGCAGGCAAGCCACCGCTTCCACCGATCGCGCTGCTAGCTTCGCCAAAAATCGCCAACACAACAATCGACATTGCAGGGCAGTCATCCGCGCTGGTCCATTGGAATACCTTGCCCGGCGCCAGCCGTTATCGCGCTCACTTAGCCGCTGACGAAAACTTCGAGAACGTCATCGCAGATACAGTCACGGCAACAGCCACAGCTGACTTTGGCAACTTGCCGCCAGGTACTTATCACCTGCGTATCCGCGCGATCAATGCCCAGGGATTGGAGGGGAAAAATGCGGCGGCAACCTTGGTCGTCAAGCCGGTTGCTAAGGCGCCATCTCCCACTGCTTTGCCGACCCTCCTCCCGCCGACCCTGAGCAGATACACCTTAACTTTCCCATGGAGCGAGACAATTCTCGGACTAGGTATACGTCTCCAGCTCGCTTTAGATTCCCAGTTCGAGCAGATTGTGTTTGACGGCTATGCAGCCCGGTCTCCGTTAACAATATCGCGACTCGATGGTACGGAATACTTTGTTCGCGCCGCGCTCGTCGATGCCAACCGCTCAATGGGCTCTTTCGGGGTAGTGTACTTTCTAGCGTTGCCACCCTCTACGCAGTTGCCACACTGGCAATCGCTGCCGCTCCTCTCCGCCCAGTAGCACAAAATAAATTTTTTTTGAACACTGTATACAATTGAAGCGGATTACAAAATCTGTTTTAATTGCCTCAGCAGGGGCGCCGTTACCTAGCTGCAGTGCAACAAAGAGTTTTACTGAAACACCACGCATATAATTATTAGGAGGAAACATGTCCAATCACCATGATGACCATCATGATCACGATCATGAGCACAGCCACGACAGTCAGGCCCGTCGTGATTTCTTAAAGCAAACCGCCATCGCCTCCATGATCCTTGGCACCGGGGTAACCATGACCACGCCCGCAGCCGCGGGTACGCTCAAAGCACTGAACGCCGACGAAGCGCAAGCGTTGTTAAAAATGGCACGCACCCTGTTCCCCCATGATTTCTTGGGCGATAGCTACTACATGAACATTGTGAACAGCATCGACGCCAAAGCCGCTGCGGACGCAGGCACAAAAGCCAGCGTGCAAGACGGTGTGAGGGCGCTCGACTCCTACGGCAGCAAATTCGCCAACCTGGACGAAACCTCGCGCACCAGCATTGCGCAAAGCGTTGAAAAAACCAAGGCAGGTTTCTTTGGCTTAGTATACGGCGAGACCGTGGGCGGCCTGTACGGCAATCAAGAAATCTGGAAGGTGCTTGGCTTTGAGGGATCCTCGACTGAAAAAGGCGGCTACATCAATCGTGGCTTTAACGATATTAACTGGCTACCCAAGTCCTAACGAGGAGACAATAACATGGCTAAATTTGACCAAAATGACGGTTCGGTCGTCGTCGTAATCGGCTCCGGCGCAGGCGGTGGTACGCTCGCCAATGAGCTTGCCCAAAACGGCGTAAAGGTGGTGTGTCTGGAAGCGGGATCTCGCATAAAATTGGAAGACATACACAACGATGCCGGCGAAATGTTCAACAAACTGTCCTGGCTTGACGAACGTATCGGCACGGGCCAATTGTTCGCCGGGTTGCCCGCATGGATTTGCAAAACCGTAGGCGGCACCACGGTACACTGGGCGGGGGCGTCGATTCGCTTCCAGGCCCACGAGTGGAAAGCGGCAACGACCTACGGCAAGATCGCCGGCGCCAATTTGCTCGACTGGCCGACCACCCACGACGAAATGGTCGATTACTACTACAAGGCCGAAAAGAAAATGGGCACCGTCGGCACCAAGGCGAGCGGCATGGCGCGTCTGCCGGGTAACAACAACTACCTGGTGATGGAATATGGCGCCAAGAAACTCGGCTACAAAGAAGTCTACACCGGAAACATGTCCATCAACTCCGAGCCCTATGAAGGTCGCCCCGGCTGCCAACAAACGGGCTTTTGCATGATGGGCTGCCCCATCGGCGCCAAATGGTCAACGTTGTACACCGAAATCCCCGCCGCGGAAGCCACGGGCAATTTCGAACTGCGCCCCGATTCCATGGTGGTGCAAGTTGAACATGACGCCAGCGGTAAAGTTACCGGCGTGGTTTACGTTGATAAAGCCGGCAAACAACAGCGTCAAAAAGCGCGCATCGTCGCGGTTGCAGGTAACACCATCGAGACGCCACGCCTGCTGCTCAACTCCGCCAGCAACATGTATAAGGACGGCATGTCCAACAGTTCCGGCCAAGTCGGCCGCAACTACATGTCGCACATGACCGCGACGATTTACGCCATCATGCCCGGCGAGGTGAATATGCATCGTGGCACGCAAATGGCTGGCTTGGTGCAAGACGAATCAGTGCACAATCCCAAGCGCGGTTTCGCGGGCGGCTATGAAATCGAAACCATCCCCGCGTTCGGTATGCCTGGCTACGCCAACTTCCTGCGCCCCGGCGCCTGGGGTCGCGAGTACGCGCAGGAGATCGAGAACTATCGCAACGCCGCCGGCATGTGGTTGGTGGGTGAGGATCTGCCGCAGGAATCCAACCGCGTCACCTTGCACCCGACCAAGAAAGATCAATACGGCATGCCCGTTTCGATCACCCACTACATGGATCACCCGAACGACACGGCGATGCGCGAACACGCCAAGCAACGCGGCCGCGCCATCTATGAAGCCGCCGGCGCGCGCAAAGTCATCCCTCGCGGCCCGTTCCCGTCGACCCACAACATGGGTACGGCGCGGCAAAGCGCGAACGCGAAAGACGGTGTGGTCAACAAGTTCGGCCAAAGCCACGACATCAAGAATCTGTTCGTGTCCGACGGCAGCCAGTTCACCACCAGCGCAGCGGAAAACCCAACGCTCACCATCGTGGCCTTGGCCATCCGTCAGGCGGATTACATCACCAAGGAAATGTCCGCGAAGAACATCTAACCACGATTTTCTTCAACAAAGGAAAGCCGCCTCACGAGGGCGGCTTTTTTTGTCTCTGGAAAAAAGTTACCGCGCCACGAGTCAATCAGGGTGCGGCACTCCAGGCATATGCCGCCAGGAACAAGGCTGGGAGCGGCTCGTGGCAAAGCACTCAAAAATCTTTAGGCAGAATAGGTAGCGCCGCTATTTCTTGTTTTCCTTCATTGCAGCGAGTTCTCGCTCAAGTTCCTCGACCCGCTTCATCAAAGCAGACATGCGGTTGCTGAACAGGCCGACGTTGAAAAATTTCACGTCTTCCGCCGGCGCATCGAGGGTGTTGCCGTAGTCGAGCCACGACGAATCATATAGGCGCACTTGTTTGAAACCTAAATCTTTCAACACGGCGGCGGTGACGCTGGCGCGGGAGCCGCTTTGGCAATAGACAATGGTTTCTTTGTCTGGATCTAGCAAAGCGTACATGGCGCGCAGGTCGGCCTGGGATTTCAACGCAAGGGCGTCCTTTGAGTTTCTGACGGCTTCGCCGGGTTTGCGCACGCCGAGGCCTGTCCAAGTACGTTCGTAGGGAATATTGATTGCGCCGGGGATGTGGCCCCCGCGCAGGGCGCGGATGTCTTCCCCGTCGAATTCGCGCTGAGTGCGAACGTCGAGTATCTGCACTTCGGAACGCTCCAATTTACTGAGCACTTCGCTGGTGGCGATCGCGATTTTTGGGTTGACCACCAAGCTGAGTTTGATCGGCGTGACATCGGAAACTTGGCTGGAAACTTGCTGCCCGGCGGCTTTCCAGTCTTCGATCCCGCCGTGATAAATATGGACACGCTCAGCTTCAAAATATTGCATCGTATACAAAGCAAAATAGGCTGCGGGCATTGCCTTACTACCGTAGATGATGATCTCTTTCGCCGGATCAATTGCGACGCTGCCAAGGATTTCTTCGATCAAACTCTGGCTAATAAAGTCTTCTGTATTTTCGCTGCGCAACACCTTGAGTGGATCGCCAATATTCACCGCACCAGGTAAATGGCCTTTGCGATATTCGTCCTGCGAGCGTACATCCCACAAGATCGCGCCCCGTCCCATGGCGTCGGCGACAAATGCTGTGTCGACCACGAGCGCCGGCGTTTCGGTTTGACTGGCGACGGCGAGCGCGGCTTCGTTTATGGGATCGCTAGAATCCTGTTGTGCACAGGCCATCGTACTTGCGACAAGCAACGAAAAAATCAATACGAAATATTTCATATCAAGCCCGGCGGTTCCAAAGTTGCGAAAGTGTCAGCAAGCCCAA
>JBDSJK010000105.1:0-8677 GCA_039917535.1 Burkholderiales bacterium | reverse complement strand
TTACTCCTTATTCTTGCTGTCTTACCCACCCTAAACGGATGCATCCCGCTGATAATTGGCGGCGCCATCGGCGCCGGCGCGCTGCTCGTCACGGACCGGCGCCCCGCCGGAATCTATGTTCAAGATGAAGCGGTCGGCATCAAAGCGCTCAAGTTGGTTAACGATACGTACCGCGAGACTTCACACATTAACATTACCAGCTATAACTACAACGTGCTGATCAGCGGTGAAGCGGGAAGCGAAGCGATCAAGAAAGACATTGGAGTGCTCGTACGCGGTATTCCCAATGTGAAAAATGTGTTCAACGAAGTACTCGTTGCTGGCAATAGTTCGATCGGGTCACGGGGTAACGACACGGCAATTACTACAAAAGTAAAAACACGGTTTTTGAGCAATGCCGGCCGATTTTCACCCAATCACGTCAAGGTCGTCACGGAAAACAGCATTGTGTACCTGATGGGAATTGTGACGAAATCTGAAGCCGAAGCAGCGACAGAAATCGCCAGCACCACAAGCGGCGTACAACGGGTTGTGAAGCTGTTCGAATATCGGACTTAGTGTTCTGAGATCCAATATCCATGCGCCTCTCCAGGCACTGCAGAGGCGCACAGGCGACGCGGAAACTCAGCCCACGCGCCGCTTAAGCCAGCGCATCAACCCGCCGATCACGGGAAATTTCTCATACAGCCCTTCGGCGGGATCCCAGTAGTCGCGGTGATGGGAGACCTTACCGTCGGCGTCAAACTGCAGCACGCTCGTGCCTGAGATACGCTGTTCTCCCTCCGGCTTGCCACCACGGAAGCGAAAAGCAAATTCCCACCATAGCACCGCGCTATCGCCGTCGAGCCACGAACGCTGGACGAGAAATCGAGGCGACTGGAGTTTCGCAAACATGTGCGTATACACACGTTGAATCTCGCTAACACCGCGCACATCATTGAATGGATCCTTGAAATAAGCGTCACGCGAATAAATATCGCCCAGCCGATCAACGGATTGAACGCTAAGTGATTCGAAGTATTGTTTCAGCAACGCAAGCCTCGCTTCGTTCATGGGCCGGTAATCTTGCTGACGAGAAAGAAATACCAACGATAAGGTAAATGCCGCAAAAACTTGAGCACGTAGGAAAAGCGTTTCGGAAAATGGATTTCAAACTGTCCTCTTTCCAATCCCTTCATGATCGCACTAGCGGCATCCTCCACCTCCATCAAGGCGGGCATGGGAAAGTCATTTTGGGCGACGAGCCGGGTGCGAACAAAACCGGGGTTGATCATGAAAACGCCTATGCCTTTAGGCGCTAGATCGAGATATAAAGTTTCGCATAAGTTGATCAACGCCGCTTTGGTCGCGCCATAAACCAAACCTTTAGGCAAACCGCTGTAACCCGCGACGCTACTGACGATCGCGACGCCTCCGGACGCCTGCGTAATGAACTGCGGCACGACCACGCTCAGACACGAATAAACACCCTCAACATTGACGGCGAACATTTGCCGCACCGTACTTGGGCTGACGTCCCAGGCGCGCTGCGGCAGATATTGGCCGGCGCAATAGATCACCAGATCGTAGCCACCCCATGCGTTGGTCAGCACCGTGTGCGCGGCTTGTATCTGCGTCACGTCCAGCACGTCGATTGGCAACACCCGGACGCGATCGACGGGGAAATTCCGGGCCAGTATTTCGAGCGGTTCACGGGAGCGAGCGCTGAGGGCGACGCGTGCGCCCTGCTGCAGCAACAGCATTGCGAAGGCCGCGCCGATGCCGGCACTTGCACCGACAATCCACACTCGCTGGCGAGCCCAGCCGGTTATTTTAGGATTGAGTGACACGCGTTCACGCGCCGTTGTGGCGCAGGGTGATCTGCATTACGTCAGTACGCCGGGTGTCGAACCCGGCTTCACAATAGCAAAGATAAAACTGCCACAAACGCTGAAAGCTATGATTGAAGCCTAGCGCTTCCAGATCAGCCGCTTGTTGCAAAAAGCGCTGCCGCCAACGCCGCAAGGTTTCCGCATAATCACCGCCAAAACCCAATTGCTCGATGACCGCTAGCCCGGCACGCTCCGCGTGTTCGCGAAAGAGCGCCACACTCGGCAACATGCCGCCGGGGAAAATATAGCGCTGAATAAAGTCGACACGCAGGCGATATTCCGCGAACAAGTCGTCGGCGATGGTGATGGTTTGCACTAAAGCGCGTCCGCTCGGTTTAAGCCGCGCCTTGAGCGCCGCAAAATAGGCCGGCCAAAAACGCTCGCCCACGGCCTCGAACATTTCAATCGACACCACGCGATCAAAACTGCCGGTCAAGTCACGATAATCGCACAATATAATCTCAACGCGGTCAGCGAGTCCCGCGGCGGCGATGCGTTGCCGGGCGTAATCGAACTGCGCTCGGGAAATCGTGATACCGGTCACGCGCGCGCCCGTGCGCTGCGCGACGTATTCCGCGAAGCCACCCCAGCCGCAGCCAACTTCGAGGAGTTGATGGGTCGGGTTGATTTCGATCTCATCGATGATGCGCTGATACTTTGCTTCCTGTGCCGCCGACAACGCCCGGTCAGCATCACCGGCAAACAGCGCGGCGGAATAGGTCATGGTCGAGTCTAGCCACAGGCGGTAAAAATCATTGCTGAGGTCATAGTGAGCCGCAATGTTTTTGCGGCTGCCGCGGCGAGTGTTACTGCGCAACCAATGGAAAACCCGGTAGCAAAGATTAGCCAGCGGATTTGCGTAGAACATGTCATTCAGTGCAACCTGATTCTCAATAGCCAGCAGCAGGAGCTTGGTGAGATCGGGCGTGGTAAACCAGCCGTCGCGATAGGCCTCCGCCAAGCCTATCTCCGCGCCACGCAACACGGCCTTCGCAAAACGCGGATCATGGATATAGAGTTCCGCCTGGGGTCCGGGCCGGCCTGCGGAAATATGATGCACTTCACCGTTGGGCAAACCCAATATCAGCGTCCCGTGACGAAGCTTTTTCAACAGCCGTAGCAATATAGATAGGGTGCGCGGCAGCTTGCTACGCTCAAGTTCATTGCGACGTGACGGTGCAGTCATCGGCTTATCGGTTCGGTGGGGGGCGCGGGCTTTGCGTACCACGCAACGCCCTTCGCCCAAAGTTTTAGCGCCTGCCAGTGTATGCGCAAAATCACGACTAGGGTCATCCAGGGATAACGAAAAAATGCGTAGGCCAGTTGGCGGGAATTAAGCGACACCGGTCGGCCCACGACGCTGGTACGCAGCACATCGGACTGCTGCGCGGTGTGATCAATGCGAATCGCGCTCTTGTCCGCGGTTTGGGTAAAACGAAACCGGTACTGCCCGCTAACGGCCAGAAACGGCGAGACGTGAAAACACTTATCGGCCTCCAGCCAGTCTCGCGCAGTGATCGGGCCATGATCCAGCCGATACAGCAAATAAATGTGGCGCTCGCCAAAAGTATTGCTCACTTCCGCAAGCACCGCGCGTAGCGCGCCATGCTTATCATGGCACAGCCAGAAACTGACGGGATTGAATGCGTAGCCTAACACTCGCGGGAAAGTCTGCAACACGATGTCGCCGTCCACTTCCGCTAGATTTTCCGTCGCCAGCAATCCGCGCACCCAAACATCCAAATCGCTGCCGTCCTGCGGCCCATAGTCGCGCCGCCTGAGTGAGAAAATATTCCAGCGATCAATTGAAAACAGCGAGCACTGAGCCTGCTCAAGATCGTGAACAGAAACCTGGACGAAGAATACCGGATAACGAAAGTAGTTTGCCTTCGGCAACAGGCGATGATGCATGATCTGGCCGAACAACAGTTTCGGGCTCACGCTGCAGACTGCCACGGGGCGCGCACGTCGAATTGATTCGCGACCGCGAGCGCCGACATTAAACCATCTTCATGGAAACCGTAGCGAGTCCAAGCACCACAAAACCAGGCTCGGTTTAAGCCTTGAATCCTAGCGAGTTTTGTCTGTGCCGTAATCGCAGCGCCGTCCAGTACCGGATGGGCATAATGATATTCACCAAGCAGCGTCTGGCGCGCTGGCAGGGTGCCGGGATTCAGGCTAACCATGACCGGTCGCTTGAAAGGCAACGGCTGCAGACGATTAATAAGATAGGTAACGAAAACCGGCGCATCGCTTATCCTAGCGCCCTCTGCGCGATAGTTCCAAGCGGCCCACGCACGCGGGCGCGTCGGTAAAAAACTGGCATCCGTATGCAAAAGCGCGCGATTGCCTTGATAGCGGATCGCAGACAGGATCTCACGCTCCTGGGGCGAGGCGTCACTCAATAAGGCCAGAGCTTGATCGGGATGACACGCCAGAACGACCTGATCGAACGTGGCCTCGGTTTCAGACGTGGCGACCTTTACCTGCGTCGGGCCACGCGTGACGCGCACAACCGGCTTACCTAAGCGTATGTCCGGCAAGTGCTGCGCGATGCGCTTGACGTATTCACGCCCGCCACCCACCACCGTGCGCCAGCGCGGGCGATTGCTGATACTGAGCAAGCCATGGTTGTGACAAAAACGCAGCAACGTGGCCAAAGGAAAACTCAGAATTGCGCCACTAGGCGCGGACCAAATACTCGCAACCATCGGGATCAGATACCCGGTTTGGAACGCGTCGCTGTAACGTTGGTCACGCAAATAGTCTCGCAACGAGCAATCCGGAATTCGTTCGTCACGCACCAACATCGTCGCCTCGCGGTTGAAACGGCGAATATCATTCAGCATAGTCCAAAATCTTGGCCGCAGGAGATTGTGTCGATTGGCAAACACGCTGTTTAAATTGGTCCCGGCCCATTCCAAATTTTGGTCAACGATGCGCACGCTGAACGACATATCGCTCTGCGTATGCTGCACGCCAAGGTGATCAAACAGACCGTTGAGATTCGGATAGGTGCGATCGTTGAACACCAAAAAACCCGTGTCGACGGGGTGGGAAATACCATCCAGCGTGACGTCCACGGTGCGGGTATGGCCCCCCAAATAGTCTTGCTCTTCAAACAGCGTCACACCATGGCGCGGCGCGAGTAGCCAAGCGGCGCTCAGTCCCGCAATGCCGGCCCCGATCACTGCGATACGACTGTTTTGACGCTGCATGACGAACTTACGCTTTCTTGTCTGTTATCGTCTGTTTTCAAGGCCTGCCCCAGGAGGCAAGCCCATACTGGCTTGTGGCCAGACATGGCCTGCAAGGCCCATCCCCATTGCCTCTCAGGGCATCGACTGTTCGACAGCTCGCTTGCTTCAACATACAGCAAAGCCAAGCGGGAACGATCAGAATGCTACCCATGTCAAATATAATTGTCCATGACAAATAGTAACAGATTGAATTTATGACGACTCCCGGCGCTAATTTTTAGGTCGAACAGGATAAAATCGCATCCTCCCTACCGGTCCAAGCCGATTGGTCAGACGCAACTAATTTCGCTATCCTTAATGCCTGCTATGCTTTATCCCAGTATTTTTAAAAAGCTCGAACATGCACGCTGGAGCCTAGCGGACAGCGTGCCGTGGGCAAACTTCGACGCAACCAAGCTGAGCGACGAGCAAGCGCAAACCATCAAGATGAACGCGATCACCGAATGGGCGGCGCTGCCGGCAACGGAAATGTTTCTGCGCGACAATCGTCACGATACGGATTTCTCGGCATTTTTGTCGGTGTGGTTTTACGAAGAACAAAAACACGCGCTGGCGCTGATCGATTATCTCGCGCAGTTTCGTCCGGACTTGGCGCCAACGGAAGCGGAACTGGCCGCCGTGCGTTTTGAGTTTGATCCCGCGCCGCCGTTGGAAACCCTGATGCTGCATTTTTGCGGCGAAGTGCGCTTGACCCAGTGGTATCGCCGCGCAGCCCATTGGCATACGGAACCCGTCATCAAACGCATTTACGGCCTCATGTCCCACGACGAGGCGCGCCACGGCAGCGCCTATCGCCAATATATGTTGCGCGCCATCGAGCGCCACGGTGACACGGCGCGTCTTGCCTTCGCAAAAATCGGCCTGTTGATGACCAGCCGCAAGATCGGCAAGGCGATGCACCCGACCAACTTACACGTGAACCAATCGCTGTTTCCCAACGACACGGTACAAAGCCGCTTGCCCGATCCGTTATGGATGGACCACTGGCTGGACAAACAAATTCGCTTTGACAAAAGTTGGGATGAAAAAGTGATTCAAGTCATCCTGAAAAATTTATCGCTGATCTGTAACCGCACCTTCGCCACGGCGCAGGATCTCAGCCGCTACCGAAAAGAACTCGCGTGAAATACGCCACGCCGGGTTTTGAAGCGAAACTCTGCGAGCCGAAGGCGCTGGCGGAGCGTGTCTCCACCCTGCTGCGACCCATCGTATTCACCAACGGCGTGTTCGACATTTTGCATCGCGGCCACGTGACTTATTTGGCGCAAGCGCGCGCCCTGGGCCAAAGCATGATCCTCGCGCTGAATAGCGACGCCTCCGTGAAGCGCTTAAATAAAGGCTCTGACCGCCCCATCAATTTACTCGCCGACCGCATGGCCCTTGTCGCGGCATTACTAGCTGTAGACGTCGTCACTTTTTTTGAAGAAGACACACCGTTGAAATTGATCTTAGCCACGCGGCCCGACGTGCTGGTGAAAGGCGGCGATTGGCCCATCGAGAAAATCGTCGGCGCGAAAGAAGTGCAAAGCTGGGGCGGCAGCGTGCATTCCATTCCCTTTCAGCACGAACGCTCCACCACGGCAATGCTGGCAAAGATCCGCTCGTAAAAATGTCAGTTTCGTTACCAGAACAACTCGCCACTGTCGTCGGCAACAACGCCGTCATCACCGATCCACAAGAGATGGCCCCGCACCTAGTCGACTGGCGTGGCCGTTATCGCGGCGCGGCCCTGGCTGTGGTCAAGCCCGGCAACACCACCGAAGTGGCTGCGGTGGTCAAACTCTGTGCAGCAACTCACATCGTCATCGTGCCGCAAGGCGGCAACACCAGTTTGTGCGGTGCGTCGGTGCCGGCGGCAAACGGCGCAGCCATCGTGCTGAATCTCACACGGATGAACCGCGTACGCGCGATCGACCTCGATAACAACACCTTCACCGTCGAATCCGGTTGCGTCCTCGCACAACTACAGCAGGTCGCGGAAGAAAATGACCGGCTGTTTCCGTTAAGTCTGGCGGCGGAGGGTAGTTGCACTATCGGCGGGAATCTTTCCACCAACGCCGGCGGCACGGCGGTCTTGCGCTACGGAAATACGCGCGAGTTAACGCTCGGCCTTGAAGTCGTGTTGCCCGACGGCCAGGTTTGGAACGGCCTGCGCGGCTTGCGCAAAGACAACACCGGTTACGATCTCAAGCAACTCTTCATCGGCGCGGAAGGCACACTCGGCGTGATCACCGCCGCCGTGCTGAAACTTTTTCCTCGGCCGCAATCAAGCGCCACGGCATTGATCGGTTTGACCAGCCCAGCGCAAGCGCTGCGGCTGTTCAATCAATTGCGCACAAGCTGCGCCGATCGGCTCGTGGGCTTCGAGCTAATTTCGCGGCTGTGCCTTGATTTCGTTCTGCGCCATATTCCCAATACCAGCGATCCGTTTTCCACGGCTTATCCTTGGTATGTATTGGTGGAATGTTCAGAAAGCGCCAGCGCGCTCAACGTAAGCGAATTGCTCGAACAAGAATTAGGGCACGAGCTGGAAACAAGCATCGTGCTCGATGCGGTGGTTGCAAGTAGCGTCACCCAAAGCAAAGCGCTGTGGGCGTTGCGCGAAAATATTTCCGAAGCGCAGCGCTTTGAAGGCGGCAGCATTAAACACGATATTTCCGTGCCCATCAGCGCAGTGCCTGAATTTATCACCCGCGCGAGCGCCGCGCTGGAAGCGGCGTTTCAAGGCATCCGCATCGTTGCGTTTGGTCACATGGGCGATGGTAATTTACATTTCAACGTGAGCCGGCCGCTGCAACAAAACGATCAGGAGTTTTTTTCGCAAGCCGGAGCCATCAACCAAATTGTCCACGACCTGACCCATCAACTCAACGGCAGCATCAGCGCCGAACACGGCCTTGGCCAACTCAAACGCGAAGAAATTTTGCGCTACAAAAGTACGCTGGAAATGGATTTGATGCGCGCCGTAAAACGCGCATGGGATCCGCTCGGCATCATGAATCCTGGCAAGGTGTTGTAGATAAATCACAGGTCAGTACGCCAGGAGCCTTATCCACAGCGCCTGCTGGCAGGCATGCCTTGGAGAGCCAAGCTGGGCGCTGCTCCTGGCGTAGTCGACTTGTTTAGCCCGGCTATCCAGTTTGGTATTGCAACGCTTGGGCAGTCGCAGGGTCCGCCGGGAAAAACGATTCGATCGCGAGTTCCGACGACATCACGTCGCGGGGCGTACCAAAAATCATGGTCGTACTGATGAAGGCCAACGTGCCGTGTGCCGTGCGAAGTTATATGCCGTGGACTGCGTGACGCAGTACGAAGGGGTCGCTACCTGTGAGCGTAGTAGCGAGGCGTTCCTCATCCCCATGCTCGACGCGCTGTTGCAAAGCTTCGCGTTCGTCATCAAGGGATTTCACTCCGACACTGGCTCCGAATACCTCAATCGCCACGTCGCGAAATTGCTCAACAAGTTGCTCATGGCCCTAGGCCAGCCACTCGACGAGCAATCCAAATCGCGCTCCCGGCATAGCAACGACAATGCACAGGCCGAGT